>NZ_QGTV01000008.1:0-198043 GCF_003182335.1 Chryseobacterium sp. AG844
AACGTTTATCGGCTAATTCCCTGAAATTTCTTGTCATAATACTAAATAACAATAAATGTATAAAACTAGGAATAATTGTGTCCACACGATAGTCCTTTGGAGGGGTGGCAAAAATTCTTTGAATTTTTGACGGGGTGGTTACGACTATACAATTGAGTAAAAGTGATAGATAAGTTATTATGATCATCTTGTTTTGCGTAAAGTAAAATCCCTAAATTAGCCCATAATCAAAAACAAAATGGAAACAAAAATCATAAAAGTTACACACGTTACCGGAACTTACATCATTGAAGTTCCCAATGGAGCCCTTAATGACATGAAAACCCAGCTGGACAAATGCCTTAATGATGAACAGGGCGCAATTGTAGTAAAGGGAGAAGATGGAGATCAGTTTGTATATCCGTCTGATTTTTTAAAAAACAGTTTTATTTCCATTGTTGATAGGGAATAGGTAGCTTTTACAGGTATAAAATAAAAACGACTTCCAATGGAAGCCGTTTTTGTTCTTTATGTGGTGGTGATTATCCCTTTTTTAGTTTTTCATTTTCTTCTTTTAAAGCTTTAATCTGCTCTTTCAGAAGATTAATGTATTCCTGTTGGTTTTCTAATAAATACTCTGGAATATTGCAGTATTGATTGTAATTAATGCTGGAATTATCATTAAGAGTAGGCTTGTCATTGTGTTGTATTTGAGAAGTTTTCTCTTCTTTGATATCTTCTACAGAAACCTCCAAAGCTTTAGCCAGTTTCTCCCATTCGTCATCAAATATTCTGACATCTCCATTTTCTTTTCTGCTGTAGTTGGAGACATCGGTCGCAAGAAGATCAGCAATCTGCTGCTGAGTATAGCCTTTCTGCTTTCTTAAAGTTCTTAGTTTTTCCATTGTCATAGGATACCTGTGTTTTTACAAATGTAGTGAAAAATGATTGGGTTTTTAGCTATAGTCCATGGAAGTTAATAAAAAAAGTAAACTTTCTAAAAGTATTTTGTTTTAACGAAATATTTGCTGAAATTTATGTTTTTGGAATGCATACTATGAATAAAGAAAAATTATTTGAACTAATAAGAAGGGAAGAAGTTGTATTATTTGCAGGTGCAGGTATGTCAATTTATGCAGGATTTCCATCTGGACCTGCTTTAGCAAAATCTTTATATAATGACCTTACAAATGAAGAAAAAGAAAATATAGAATTTACTACAGATCTTGCTGTTCTTGCAAATCACATTTATAATTTTCAACACGGAAAAAAAAATTATCTTTTAAGAAAGCTGAAAGATTCTTTTCTAAGAAAGCCAAAATGTAATGATACACATTTAATGTTATCAAAAATTCCACATTTTAAAACAATAATTACAACTAATTATGATTCTTTGTTTGAGGATACAAATGATAATATTGAAGTTATAAGAAGAAGTAAAGATTATCCCATTGCAGATTTAAAAAAACAGTTGTTATTTAAAATTCACGGGGATTTAACTGATACGGATAATATTATACTTACAGACTCAGATTATGATAAATATTTCTCAACAAATCAGGAAAATACGCTTTTTTGGAATGCAATTAAAGACAGATTAGCATCTAACGCTATATTATTTATTGGTTATTCATTGGAAGATTCTAACATTAATGTTTTAATACGTAAGATAATTGATCAATTAGGAGAAAATAGAAAAGAAATGTTTTTCGTTTCGCCAGAAATTAAGGAACATAAAAAAAGATTTCTTGAACGTTATGGCATTTTTTATTTTGAAACAACAGGAGAGAAGTTAATAGAAGAAATATTTGATGACTTAAAATTGAATTATTTTCCTAATTTATCAAAGGGGCTTGGGACAGCAGATATTGCATTGAAATTTGCAAAGTCCAACGATATGAATTTAGATATAACGAAAGTTGATGAGGGATATACAGTAGCTAATACTGATTTTGATGAAGATTATTCAATGAGTGAGCTTAAATTTACCTTTAATATTCCAAAAGAAAGATCTGAAGAAATTTTTAATTCTTTTGATGGTAAAAATTTTAACGATATAGTTTTTGATAAAGACAATATAAATACTTTTGATCAATTCTTTAAAGGATTCAGATTAAGGGAGTTTGATGATATTAAAGAACTAAGACTTATAAAATTACCTTATTTTGAGGGAAATGTAGACATTAGATTTGAAGATGATTTTGAGGTCAATAATATATATCTTAAAATGTTTATAGCAAGTCCAAATGTTGGAGAAAAGCAGTTTAAAATAAATATACTTGACTTTACCATTGTCTACATATTAAAATATGATCATAAAATTAATACTTTGCATGGTAATATCTCGATTGAACCGAATGAAACTATTTCAAATGTTTCTAATGGATTAAGATTTTTTGATATTTTTAATAGATCAATTTCAGGGAGTAATTTTAAAATATTTCAAGGGAATAATCTAATTTACGAACAAAAAGATGGTGGTAAAATTAAAATCTTTGAAGAAGAGCCAGCTCCTTTAGAAATATATCTCAAAGGATTAAAAGAAATTGAAAAACATTATAATATTCGTTTTAGTGCAATCGAGCTTAATGATATTGATGATTCTAAGCTAGAAAATATCTTAGCATTTATAAATAAAAGAAAAATAGAAACTGAGTTTAATCAAATGAAAGGCAATTTTACTGAGGGAAAAAATGATGTAGAAGTAGAAGAGTTTTTGAGTAAGTTAAAGGAGGATATTGCTATTGTTAGAAATTCTTCAAAAGAACTTATAATAAATTTTCATGGTATAGATTTTAACCTAGGAATTTGCACACTTTTAATTTTGGATGGTTACATTGCTAATTTTACAGAAGTAAAAGAGAGAAAAACCAAAGCAGCTATCATAAAGAGTAAATCTAATAAACAATATTTTCAATTTGGAGAAGCTATTAATCTTTCTGAAAGTATTAAGTAACCTCTTGCTTTTATTATTCTATTTTTTATTGGAAAAATAATTCCCCTGATTCCTAGTCTATTATTAAGTTTTGTTAAAATTTGTGGGGGAAAAGTTTTGCAGAAATTAAAAATCGTTCTATATTTGCACCACTGAAAACAACGGTATAGCCGGAGTTTAGGGAGAGTTGGCAGAGTGGTCGATTGTGGCAGTCTTGAAAACTGTTGACTGTAACAGGTCCGGGGGTTCGAATCCCTCACTCTCCGCAAAAAAAAGCCTTGAATCAAATGATTCAAGGCTTTTTTGTTCATAATTCTAAAGGGCAATTCCGGGATCAAGCGCAAATTTTTGTTAATCTGAATAGAAAGAAAGTTCTGTCTTTTAATCCGCGGAGCCGCATTCTGAAGTTTTTGATTTTTGGCATTGAAGGATTCAGCTGCTGCATTGGAGCTTCTTTGATGAAAATAGTTTAAAATATCTCTGTAATGAATCATTATTGTTTTTCTTAAGGTAGAAATAGATTTAAAATCTGGTTCTTCCACCTTTTTGAACCAATGCGCAAGTTTAGTCATAGCCAAAGATTTTGGAATATTCTGATTATAAATCTTTCGCAGTCCATCGGTCAATTGATACGCTTTCTCCAGGTCGGGATACTGAGCAAAAAGAATGGCAGCTCTTTGCCTTTGGGAGAGTGTCCATTCTGGATAAAATAAGTGCTCTCAACATATAATTTTCACAATTCAATGAATTTTTGTAGATTTATAAACCTCTAAAAAACACAATATAAGAGTATTTATGATGAAAAAAATACAGATTTTGCCTTTGCTGTGTATAAGTATTTATGGATTGGGACAGATTCCAAATTTTCCTACTTCCCAAGCTTTTGCACCAAGCAATCTGGGTAACTTTTCAAATCCAAATTATGGAAGTTCAGCAAGTTCTGTTATTCCCTCTGTTCCTCATGGTGGTTTACATAATCAAAGGAGTTCACAGATTGAACAGCAGAATGCAAGAATGATGCAGGAGGACTTTAAGAAGGTTGCTCAGGAGCAAGAACTCAGAAATAAACAGGAGAATTATTACAGACAACAAGCCTTAGAAGATTCTTATTATAACCTCCCTTCATTTTCAGGAAAAGCAGGCACACAATCCTATTATGATGCTTACAATCAATTAGCCTCACTCAATACTGACAATTATTCCATAAGTGAAGCCAATTTCATTGTTGAAAATGCCTATTATGGGAATAAACAAAATTATAATCAGTTTAAATTTGGCATTCAGAAAACAGCAAAACAGCTCTTACAGAAAATGAAAGATAGAAAGCAGGATACTGAAAGCAATACAGATAAAAACCTCATGATTTTTGAATACCTCTCAAAAGGTATGAAGCTGGGAGGGGCTCAGTACAAAGCTATCAAGTATGATTTTGAGGATTACATGGGTGCAAAGGATTGGAGCAAGATGTTTGTATCAAAACTCCTTAAAACAGGCTCTGGGCAATGTCACTCTATGCCATTGTATTATTTGATGCTGTCAGAGGAAATGAATGCAGAAGCTCATTTAGCCTTTGCCCCAAATCATACTTATGTCAAGTTTAAGGATGAAGAGGGGGAATGGCAGAATGCAGAATTAACCAATGGAATATTTACTACAAACTCCATTATTTTGGAATCAGGCTAGATAAAATCAGAAGCTTTGCAGAATGATATTTATATGAAGGAGCAAAACAAAAAAGAGTTATTAGCACAGTTCTATGCAGATTTAGCCAATGGCTATGCCCATAAGTACGGAATGGATGAGTTTGTAGGCAAGACTTTAGACAAGGCATTGGAATACTCACCAAAAAACATTTATGCAAATCTCCTAAAATCAACTTTTCAACAGGCTAAACTGGAATATGTAGCAGGGCAATTGGGAATTAAGAATCTTGAAAACCCTGAGGAACTGCAAAACATTAGGTTTTATCCGAGAGCATTAGCTCTATTACAAGAGACTAAAGCCCAGTTCAGCAATATTGACAATTTGGGTTACGTCCCGATGCCTGAGGGTGCTTATGAAGAGTGGTTAGGAAATATGAAAGGTGAAGCCAACAGGCAGAAAAGTGAAGCTCTTGCCGAAAGAATGAAACAGATTAATGCTGAAAATCAAAAGCAGAAACAACAGGAAGCTTTAAGAAAAGCTCAGGAACAAAAGAAAAAAGAGTCTCAGCAGTCTAATGAGAAAGCTCAATATTTTCCAATAGACCCAAAACATCTATAAACAATAATGAAAAAAAACTTATCCTATAAAAACACATTCCTTTTATCTCTGCTTTTTGTTTGGTTGAGTACAGGAATAATTAAGGCACAAAGCAACCAATTTTATAATGATGCTTATCAAACTATTGATAATATGCTTAATGATAAACAGCAATACAGTTTCAAAGAGGCTGTTTTTAGTGTAGAAAATGCTTACTATCAAGGTAAGTTAGATACAGACAAATTAAATCGAGAAATAGTCTTTCTAAAGAGTTTTGCAAATAATATTGTTCAGAGCAGAGATTTGACCTATAAACAGTCAGACAAGGATAAAGTAAGTAAATATGCAGCAGTCTATTCTATCATGTGCCAGACTTTGCCAATTGCTATTAAAGATACCGTAATTCAGTACAAACCTTTCAATTATGATTTTGAGGATGTATTTGGTCATAAAGATATTACCAACTTATTTGTATCTAAACTTCTGGCTACTAAAAAAGGAAACTGTAATTCTATGCCATATCTATATAAGATACTGGCAGAGGAATTGGGTGTTGAGGCTAATCTGGCATTAGCACCAAACCATGTTTATATCAAACATCAAATTAAATCTGATGGATGGTACAATACAGAGCTTACAAGTGGGATATTTCCACAGGATTCATGGTTAATGGCTTCTGGATACATTCACTTAGATGCCATCAAAAATGGGGTGTTTATGAAAGCCCTGAATAACAAAGAAAGCCTTGCTTTATGTTTATTTGATTTAGCACAGGCATATAATAGGAATTTTCCTGATAATGATGGAGAATTTGTACTAAAAACGATAAACAGAGCAATAGAGATTTATCCAAACTTTGCCAAAGCCTTAATTCTGAAAGCCGAAACACATAAAGCACAGTTTGAAAAGCTGATGGATAAACAGAATTTGAGTTCCACTAATCCTGAAAACATAAAAAAGGCTCAACAAGACCCAAAAGCCAAAGAACTCAGGGAGCTTATGACAAAGGAATATGGGCATATTTATGACATCGGATATAGACAAATGCCAGAGGAAATGTATTTAGACTGGCTTGTTTCTCTGAGAACTGAGAGAGATAAATACGAGAATAAAAAATTAATGAATAACTTTACAAAATAACAAATGACTATGAAAAGAATTGTACTGACTGGTTTTGTTCTTCTCACTGGAATTACACAGGCTCAGGTCAAGAAAACCCAAATTAAGACAAAAACAAAAAAGGACTGGGTAAATCCTGTTAAACTGACTAAAGAAGAGAGAAACAGACCTTATATGGATGAGGTTTTGAAAACCAGAGATACCATTACTCCTGAAGAAGCAGAAAGAAGAAGAAAAAATATTGCTATTGGAAATCCTTTTAAAGACCGTGGCTATTATCCTAAAATTGCTACGCTAAGCAAAGGAAAATACTTAGAATTCCACGATATGGATGCTGTAGTTAATATTGGTTCCGTAAAGTTTAACAGGAAAACCAAAGATATTATAGAGTTCAGAGAAATGGATTTGAGTGACCCAGATGCACAGCCTTATTTGGATACAGCAGGTAGATGGTTTTCACCTGACCCTTTAAGTGAAGAATTTAGAAGATGGTCTCCTTATAATTATGCTATGAATAATCCTTTAAGGTTTATTGACCCTGATGGAAGGCAGGCAACGGATATTTATAAATTAGATAAATCTGGTAATCTCACCTGGATGGCAGAGTCTAAAACTGATGTTATATATGCTGAGAAAAACTTTGATAAGAATGGAAATCTTAAAGCTAACAATGATGGAGGTGTTGAAGTTGGTGAGAAAGGCTACATGGCTAAAAACTCTGTTTCAGAGAAAGTAACAGCAGAAATCTTTGGAAGCCTTAAAACTGTTACTTATGATTACATTAAATTTGGGGGTAATACTGAAAAGGCTCAAAATGTTTTTGATTATTTATCTTCTAATTCAAATGTTGAGTTTAATAGAAATTTATTTACCAATTCTAAAAATGATAATTTTAGTTTTGTTGGAACAGCACATCTTGAGGATATGGTTCCTCTTGTAAAATTAGGAGCCAACTTAGTTGAAAGTGAACATAGTCATCCTGACCCTTTTACCTTTTGGCCAAGTGGTTTTAATGTTAACTATTTTAAGGATACAGGAAATTTTACTTACAGTAAGGGACTACCTACAGGTGATATTAAAGCTGCTGGTAACAATCCTGCAACCAAATTTATCCTATATTCACCATATTATAAAGATGGGGCACTTAGAATACGTTTTGACAGTGAAAAAATTATTTCAATAACTAATGAAGGAAAATTAAATAGATGAAAAACCTAATATTACTTATATGCTTTACTTTATTGAATTCATGTAAAGCTCAAACAAAGATTAATACAATCTATGATAAAAATTTAATTCAAAATCTAACAAATCAATTTTCTAAACATATAAATATAGATCCCTATAAATCTACTTTTGCAATATATTTCCAAGAAATGCCTTTAGTAACAGAAGTTAAAAATAGCTCTTCTAATGAAAACAAATATGAAGGTTTTACATTAACTATTTATAAATTTCAGAATGAATATCAAATAAATGAATTTGTAAAAAACTTCAATGTTTACAAGACAAGAAGTAACATATTCTGTATATTTAACAAGGATAGTAAAGCTGATTTCTTAAAGTCCATAAAAATAAATAAGGTTTCAGAATCACACTCTACTGATTCTAATGACTATTATGACCCTAAAACATGGATATTGAATTTTGACTCAAATGGCAAATTAAAAAAATGCTATCCATATGACTGTAATATTAAGCTTTAATGCTTTAATTGATAACCCAGAAGAAGAAGAAAAAATATTGCTATTGGAAATCCTTTTAAAGACTGTGGCTATTATCCTAAAATTGCTACACTCGGCAAAGGAAAATACTTAGAATTTCACGATATGGATGCTGTAGTTAATATTGGTTCTGTAAAATATAATAGAAAAACCAAGAAGATAACAGAGTTTAGGGAAATAGATTTGAGTGACCCAGATGTACAACCTTATTTGGCTACAGCAGGTAGATGGTTTTCACCAGACCCTTTGAGTGAAGAGCATAGTGATTGGACTCCTTACCGATTTGGTTTTAATAATCTTTTGAGATTTAGCGACCCAACAGGCTTATTGGAAGATGATTATATATTTAATGAAGAGGGTAAGTTTGTTAGAGTTGATGAGAATGATAAACCAGACCAATTAGTTATTGAAAATTCCAAAAGCAAACAACAGACTGTTTATGCAACAGGTAGAGGGCGAAACTTTGAATCCTGCTACTGAAATCTTGAAAGATAAAGGACCTCTTTACATCTTTCAAGGAGATGGCTATCAGACATACAGTCATTTAGATGCTGGGAGTTTTATTTGGGGACACTACATGAATGTTTTAGGCTTTTCATTACAAGACACTAAAGATGGAGCTTTAAAATTTAATAAGAATGATAGTAAAGCTGATTTAAGGTCTATACAAAATGGTTATTTACTCAATAGGTATAAAGGTTTATTTCCTCGTTCAACACCAATTAAAAATTCAGGGAACTAATTATGAAAAAAACAAAACTATAATAGATATTTTACTTTTAATACTTGTAGTGCTATATATTGGGTATAGGATATCTTTATATTGGAATTACAATGTGAACAAAGAAAAAAACAGATTGAGACCTGGAATCAAAGAACTCAAAAAAAATAAATGCTATAACAATATTGGAACTAACAAGATACAATCATATGAAAATGAAAAGTTTTTTCCTGTCATTGGCTTTAGTAATCTGTTTATTAGTAAGATATAATTTATACAGTAAATTAATCCCTAGTTCGATTTATGAAGTCATTAATCCCAGACAATTGCAAGGGCTTTTTAATCTTGGGTATTATTTAGGTCTTATAATACAGGTTGTATTAATTGTTTCAATAGCAGTTAATTATAAAAAAATGAAAATCCAAGATTTCATTGTAGTATTGTTGTCTTTATTGTTTCTGCTTTCCTTTGTTTTTTTTGTATTAACAATCTAAAATTCAAGTTTGTAAAGGACTAATTATGGATGAAAATCAAAAGCTCGACATGAAATCTTTTATTGATTATGTAAAAGAAAATCTGGCAACTATCTCTTTGTATATGTCCACTATAGGGGTTGTACATACTTTATCCTATTATTTTGTCTGGAATATTAGCATAATTAATTACTTAAATTTAAGTGAGGTTATCCTCCTGAGTGTGCAGTATTTGATGGGGCTTTCATTGACTTGCTTGTTTTTGCTGGTCATTCATATTTTTTTGTCCAAGGTCTATGTTTTTGATAAAGAGCCAGAAGGTAGAACTCTTAGTATGTTGTTACTAGCAGGAATTGTAAGTTTTATTTTTGTGTCTTGTGTTGAAGAGTTTCGGATAGATGTCTTAGCTACTTGGATAATTGGTTTTGCAGTAATTTACGCCTATGTTAAAAAAGGAAATATTAAGTTTCAAAAGTTAATTAGGTATTTGGCTGTCATTATGTTATTTTTAACCATAGGCAAAGCCATTCAGGATTTCTATAAAATCAGGTATAGTGGGGAATCGAGACATGAAAGGTTAATCTTCACAGTCAATAATATTGAGTACAAAGAAGATAAGAATTTGTTACTTGTTGGCATGACGGAAAATTATCTCTTCATGTTTGATAAAGCTAAGAGCAAAAAGCTTATATTCAGAAGAGATGAGATAAAATTTTCAGAGTTAGAAAGTATAGAATAAACCCATTTTGTTCGTTCTGCCTTTTTGTTTTTGATAAGTATTTGTAAATCAGTATTTAGGTGTATAAAGTAAAGCACTTACTATAAAAAACTACATACCTGAAGAGAATCGTATTTGTTTCATGCTAAACAACCATCAATTCATTTTTTCTTCTAATTCCCGCTTCAAAGTAGAAATCCGCTCATCTTTATCATGATGATGCCAGCCCGGAGCATTGAATATATACCCCAATTTCGCTTTCCATGAAGGTGCATTCCGGACATCCTTTATCATATTTCCAAACTCATCAAAGACGATATGAAAAACATTATAAGTATGAATGTTATGATAGATTCCGTAATCCGTCGTTTTCTTTTCTTCCGCTTTGTATGTGCCGAAAAGATGATCCCAAATCATCAGAATGCCCCCATAATTATTATCTAAATCCTCAATTTTTCGGGAATGATGCACCCGATGGTTGGATGGAGAATTGAATACTTTATCGAACCACCCTAATTTTCCAATAGCATTGGTATGCGGCCAAAATTGAAAAATCAGGTTAAACTGATGCATCATAGCCATCATAATAGGATGAAAACCAATCATGATAAAAGGGATATACCAAATGTCCCGATATATGATTTCAAACCATCCCTGACGCAATGCAATAGCAAGACTCAAATGAGTAGCCGAATGATGATTGACATGACCTGTCCAGAACAATCTGATTTTATGACTCAACCGATGATGCCAGTAAAAGCCAAAATCCTGAACAATCATAACCAATAACCAAAGCCACCAGTGATCTGCATGCCATTGTAAAGTGAAGAATTTATTGAAATCTTTGATCCCGAAAATATCAGTAAGCCTAAAATGATTGTAAATCCAAAAAAAGTAGGATAATGAAATAGCTTTCATCCCAAAGTCTAACATTACTGCCCCTATCCCCAATCCGATACTCGATACATTATCTTTGATGAGTCTTTTTGTGAATACTTTTTGAGGAATCTGATACAAAAATATTTCCCCTACTATCAACAAGATAAACACAGGAATAAAATAAGTAACAGGATCAGTAAAATCCAATGGACAGAATAGGGCAATACTATGAAAAAACCGGTTATCTTTTCTTTTCATAAGTCTTCTTTTATCGGATAATTCTGTTCTTTTTTTCAAGACCAACCACTCCCAACACCAACATCAATTGGGCTAAAACATAAGTAATCATCACAACAAGTTCTTTCCCAATACTGCGCTGTACGAATATATTAATGGCCAATACGGAATCTGATATTACAAACAAAACAGCTCCCAGGATTAATAATAAAGAATAAGTTCTGATACTAAAATACAGCATCGTAGCAATGGTAATTCCGTAAATCACCACGGGTATCTTCATTTCGTTTAAATAAGGAAATATACAGTAAATAAATGAGCCTAAATAAAGCAAAACAAAGGGAAGCCAACTCCATGCATTTTTCTTTTCAATCTTAAAAAAATAAGCTATGTAACAAATATGAGCCAACAAAAAGCTTCCCAAACCGGGCATAAATCCCCATCCAAATAACAAAAACACATCACCCAAAAAGCTCAGAATTAATCCAGACAAAAACCACTGGTTGATCCGAAATGCATTTTGTTGAGAATACGTAAAATAAAACCAGACAATAATAGGTAACAACAGTGGCTTGGTAAAAAACCGCCAGGAACTATGATTCATAGCTATAAATACTAAATCAAATGCAAAAACAATGGCAAGAAGGACTAATAACAATTTGATATTGACAGATTTTATCATGGTACTATTTTATTGCAATCTTTTAATTATCTTTTTTCTTGTTACAATATGGATATATCTCAGGTTTGTATCAAGTCATTCTATATGTGGCACTTAGCTCAGATTGTTAAATTACAAATAAAATGAAGATAAAGTACTTTTGAAATATAAAAATACAATGCATCACACTTTAGTTTATTTTATATTTTAGAAATAGACTATTATTAGAAATATTATTTAAGTTTATGCAGTTTAATCATATCTTTTCCAAAGTAATTTTCGAATTTTTTGGAAAATTCTTTATCCTTGAACTTTAGGATTGTATGACGACTATCAAAAGCAATGATCTCAAGAAAGGATTCAGAAATTAAAAATTATTGTTAGATTTCCAGTCAGCTATATCTCCGGGTAGCTTGGTCTGGATTTTGTATTCAGGTTTGAAAATAACTAATAACCAGAACATGTAATAAGTTAGAGTTTATTATTATGAATTTGTTATGATAATCAATGAAAATTTTTTACTGGAGTTCGATGTAGAATATGGTAGCTTTTTTTCTAAAGAAGCCCTATACAATAAAGATGGCTCCCGTCTTTATTTTTTCCAAATTAAAAACAGTATAGTTGAACTGATCGGTTACCACAAGGATGGTACAGACCTCAATATTCTTCACACAGACAGCGTTTGAGGAAATTCAACATAAGACAATACTATTAAATACGAAATTATCTCAATCTAAAACGTTATCAATATGCTTTGGACTGTATGTATTTTGTGTATGACCATCTTAGGACTGATGTTTTTACTGAAGAAATTTAATCAGCCCTATCTTATTGCCTATATTGTTGCCGGGGTGTTATTGGGGCCTTATGTACTAAAGCTATTTAACAAACCGGAAGAAATAGAAACGATTGGCGAAATAGGAATATTACTGCTGATGTTTTTTATCGGAGTGGAAATCAATATTCCCAATAAAAAGAGCCTTATCATTAAGCCCTTATTGGCTCAGGGGATGAAAATACTCTTAAGTTTTATATTTGCTTATTTTGTGGGTGAGTTACTCCATCTGAATCTTGAAAGTGTGCTCCTCATCGCCATTCTGTTTATGTTCAATAGTACTGCAGTTGTAGTTGAGTTTCTGAAGAAGCATGGAACCCTGCATACTGCCTTTGGAATTATTATCCTCAATATTTTGTTATTACAGGATCTTCTTCTGGCTCCGGTGCTCACGGTGTTGAAATTCTGGAATAGCAAAGATTTCAGTATATGGAATATGATGCTTCCCATTGCCATATGTCTCGGCATTTTTTTTATATTCCGGAAAATCAGACATCTGAAGGAAATTAAATTCTCAAGTACATTCCTTGAAAATGACCATGAGCTTCAGGTATTTTCCGGCTTACTGATCTGTCTCGGCTTTGGTCTTATAGCAGAAACGGTAGGTATGAGTGCTGCACTTGGAAGTTTTATGGCAGGGGTCTTAGTCGGAAAAATTCAGGCATTTCAATGGCTGGAACATTCCCTGCTTCCATTCAAAGTTTTCTTTGTGGCATTGTTTTTTGTATCCATTGGTTTACGGCTGGATATCAATTATCTGTTATCCAATTATAAGCTGATCACGATAGGAACTTTAATTGTACTGATAAGCAACAGTATTATGTCGGCTCTCTTTTTCAGGATGCTGAATTTTAAATGGCAGGATAGTTTTTATGGAGGTGCTTTACTTTCTCAAACAGGTGAATTTGGAATACTGGCTATTTCGATTGCTTACAAAACCGGTATGGTAGAGTACGATCTTTATAAAGCCGGCCTGGGTATTACCTGCTTATCACTTTTATTGTCCACAATATGGATCAGTTGCGGTACGTTTTTCAGGCTTCGTAAAAATTTTTCGTATTGAGAATAAAGAATAAAAACAGAAGAGTATTGAATGTTCTAAGGATCAGTGTCTTGTGTCATAAATTCTGAAAAAATGACAGAAAACCGGAAAAAATTTCATTCGTACTCAAATGGTATTTTTTTTGTAAAATTTTATGTACAGCTGGCCAGCTGACGTGTTTTTAAATGATTGTTAAACTTAATTAAAAATGATTACAATGAATAATCTAATAAGAAGAAACGGAAACAGCAATTTGGGCTTTTCAAATGTCTTTGATGATTTTTTTGGTCGTGAACTTTTTAACTGGGGCAATAACAATTACTCATCTACCAGTACAACCGTACCATCTGTCAATATAAAGGAGAATGGAGAAGCTTATGAAGTTCAGGTTGCAGCACCAGGTATGGATAAAAACGATTTTCAGATCAGGCTGGATGGTAACCTGCTTACCATTTCATCAGCCAAGGAAGATCGTAAAGAGACAAAAGATGAAAACTTCACACGAAGAGAATTCAGTTACCAATCTTTCAAGAGAAGTTTTGAGCTTCCGAAAGATGTTGTGGATCAGGATAATATTAATGCAAAATATGAAAATGGCCTTTTAATGTTAACGATCCCTAAAAAAGAAGATGCGAAGCAGAAACCACCAAGAATGATTGAAATATCATAGAAATAATTACAAAATTGGCTACCAAAAGAGTAGCCAATTTTTTTTATAATTTTTGAAAATGCAGATCAACTTAAATCTTTGAATCAAATGATTCAAGGCTTTTATTATTAATATTGCAGTATTGTATTCTCTTCTCTTACTCTACCCGGAAATGTCCGACAGAATATGTTTGGGCTTTCCCCGCCACAATGACCCTTTCTTTTTTGTTCTCACAATAGAGCTGTCCGCCTCTTTCAGAGATCTGACGGGCAAAAAGCTGATCTTTTCCTAATCTTGATGACCAGAAGGGAATCAGTGAACAGTGAGCAGAACCGGTAACCGGATCTTCAAGAATAGAGGACTGCGGGGTAAAATACCTTGAAACAAAATCACTATCTGTCCCTTCCGATGTTACAATAACACCACCCGGATCAAGATTAATAAGATCAAAAACGGATCTTTCAATCCTGATATTTTTTACCTCTTCTTCAGAATCGTATACCAGAACATAATCTCTTGCTTTGAAGACTTCTTTAGGCTGGATATTAAGTGATCTGGATATTGTATCCGGAAGAGTAGAGGCTTCGGGCATTCTGGACGGAAAATCCATATAATACATCCCATCTTTAACATCTACTGTCAGTTCGCCACTTTTGGTTTCAAAAATGATTCTATTGCGCTCATAATTTAAGATGGAAACAAGACAATGGGCAGTAGCCAGGGTAGCGTGGCCGCATAAATCCATCTCTATTTCAGGGGTAAACCATCTCAGGTGAATGCTATCACCGTTATCAATGAAAAAGGCGGTTTCTGCCACTGCATTTTCACGGGCTATTTTTAAAAGGATTTCATCGGGTAACCAGTTTTCTAATGGCACAACACATGCCGGATTTCCATGGAAAACAGATTCTGTAAAAGCATCTATCTGATATAATTCTAACTTCATTATTAATAAAAATTTCGTTCCCTATAAAGATAATCTATTTCTGAGATAAAGTCCTTATTTGTCTATAATTCCATACAACATTTAATGGTCTCTGATTTATTTTCTTATACAGATAAATATTTATTCCTTCGTTCTCCGGTTTGTAATAATTTTTCCACAACCGGATGGCCATTTTCTTACAGATGTTTTTTGGGGCTGTAATTGTTCTTGATTGCTATAATTCATTATATTAGCTTTCTAAAGTATTTAATTTGCATTTATCATGTGCGTACTATTGTAGATGCAGCCATCTATTTTAGAGAAAAACTTAACCATAAAGAATTTAACCATGAAGCAGACTGTTGCTACAGCTTTCTTTTTCTTGTTTGTATTAGGTGTAAAAGCACAAACGCAATCTACTTCCCCTGATACAGTTTCTATTTTTTTCGATGAGTTAAAAACAGCTTCAAAGAAGAATATCGGACTTTGGAACAAAGATTTATATGGTCCTATGATTTTAATTGATCCGAAAACCAGGGAGCTTTTTGCCAATGAGCCGGATTTGGAGGGCATTCTGAAAGGTAACGGTACTACTTATTCTGGAATTTTACCTGCTGCTGTCAATATTGCCAATACCGCGGTCAATTGGGGTGGAAAAAGATGGGCAATGGCTATGCTCCCCCTTTCTGAAAATAAAGAAAACAGGATTAATCTTTTGGCTCATGAATCTTTTCATAGCATTCAGCCTTCATTGGGATTTACGCTTAACAATGCGGAAAATAATCATCTGGATCAGAAGAAGGGCAGGATTTACCTGCGTCTCGAATTGGAAGCGCTAAAGCAGGCAATCCGCTCAAATTCAGAAAAAGAAATGAAGCAGCATCTCACCAGTGCCTTTACTTTTAGAAAATACAGGAATACACTTTACAAAGGTTCTGAAACAACAGAAAATCTGCTGGAACTGAATGAAGGAATTGCTGAGTTTACGGGGCTCATTGTGAGCGGCAGAAATAAAGAGCAGGCAAGGTCTTCTCTTTTGAATGGTATTGATGGTTTTATGAAAAATCCCACATTTGTACGTTCATTTGCTTATTATACAACACCTGTTTATGGATATTTGCTGTATCAAAAAGATCCGGACTGGAATAAAAAAATTGATGCAAAAACTAACTTGACCAGCTATTTCAGTAAAGCACTCGATATAAGAATTCAGGCTGACCTGCAAAAAGAAGTTAAGAAACGATCTGATCATTATAACGGACAATCAATTATAAAGGAGGAAACCGAAAGAGAAGAACAAACTAAGAGGCTTATTGCTGAATACAAGCTGAAATTCATTCAACAGCCTCATTTTGAAATCAAATTTGAAAAAATGAATGTTTCCTTTGATCCGAGAAATATTATGCCTGTAGAAGATCTAGGGACAGTATATCCCAATATCCGGATTACTGATTTGTGGGGTATTCTGACAATTGAAAACGGAGCATTAATGAGTCCAAACTGGGATAAAATTTCAATATCCAATCCAGTGAAAACTGAAAATAGAAAAGTGTCGGGTGACGGATGGACTCTTGAACTGAAGGATGGTTATACAATCACTAAAGATGAAGGCAGTGGAAATTATAAATTGAGTAAGAACTGATATCCATAAAAAAAGCATCACTGTTTCGGCGATGCTTCTTGTTTTGGTAATGAAATTAATGATACCATTTCTTTTTCATAAATAAACTGGCTTTTACGAGAAGTATTAATACCGGAACCTCTACCAATGGACCAATCACCCCTACAAATGCCTGAGGCGAATGAATACCAAAGACTGAGATGGCCACAGCAATAGCCAGTTCAAAATTATTTCCGGTAGCAGTAAAGGCTATGGATGCATTTTTATCATAAGGAATTTTTAATGTTTTATTGATGATAAAACTTACAAAAAACATCAGAACAAAATAGATTACCAAGGGGACTGCTACCTTAATGACATCCATTGGCAATTCCAGTATTTTAGAGCCTTTCAAACTAAACATGAGTACGATGGTAAATAACAGAGCGTACAATGTCACAGGAGAAATTTTAGGTGCAAATTTTCTGTTGTACCACTCAGCATCTTTTGATTTGATCAGGACATATCGGGTAAGAAAACCTGCAAGAAAAGGAATTCCAAGGTAGATCAATACACTTTCTGTGATATCCTGCATAGAAACACTCACATTAAAGCTTGCAAGACCTAACTGATCGGGAAGGACATTGATAAACAGCCATACCAGGAAGCTATAGGTGAATACCTGAAAGATACTGTTTAAAGCAACCAGCAATGCCGCATATTCTCTGTTTCCTTTAGCGAGGTCATTCCAGACAATCACCATTGCAATACATCTGGCCAGTCCAATGAGGATTAATCCGGACATATAATCAGGTTCATGTCTTAAAAAAAGAATAGCGAGAACAAACATCAGAACCGGACCAATAATCCAGTTGAGCAATAAAGAAATGCCGATTACTTTTTTATCCCTGAAAGCCAAGGGCAGGAGAGTATAATCAACCTTTGCCAGTGGCGGATACATCATCAGAATGAGACCGATGGCCAGAGGAATATTAGTGGTTCCAAGAGACTGTGAATTGATAATATCAGGTATAGCCGGGAAAAAATGCCCCAAAGCAATCCCTGTCCCCATAGCCAGAAAGATCCATAAGGTAAGATAACGGTCTAAGAATTTTAGTCTGGGCTGCATGATTATCTTTTGATTTTAGAAAAAACATACAACATTTCTTCTGCAATTTGTAAGCTTCTTTCAGTATATATTGCTGACTGTTCCGGTGTATTATCTGAAATCTTTGGATCTTCAAAGGTGATCGGAATTCTTTTTTCCGCACCAGGGATAAAAGGACATCCGTCATCTGCCTGCGAACAGGTCATAATTGCTGCAAAATCAGATACAGGATTGAACGGACTGTCATATTTTTTAGAAAAGCCAATGATCGGAAGGCTGTTATCATCATATTTTACAGCATATACAGGATTGGTGGTATCAGCAATGCCGAAAACTGAAAAGCCCTGTTCTGCTAAAACTTCTGCAATCTTAGGAAATAATGCCGTTGTTTCCGTTCCTCCGGAATAGCAGTGAACTTCCTGAATGGCAAAGAAAGAAGCAGCTGTCTGTGCCCAAACCTGTGCCAGATGGCTCCGTCGTGAATTATGAGTGCAGATAAAATTCAGATTGATTTCTTTGCGGTCATCCACCTTTTGCTGGATAAAACTGATCAAAGGCTCCAGAACTTCTTTTCTGTCGGCATCTATACTTTCCCATTTCAGAGGTTGAATCGTGTTTAATAATTCCTGATACATAAGATTTTAATAAATTAACAGCAGCCGGATCCCGGAGTGCAGGCCGATGTTGGGGTTACAGATAGTTCAGACAGATTTTTCTTTTGTTTTTCGGAAGGAATTCCGCAGGCGTCCTGAGCAAGACATGCTGTTGTTTTGCTTTTCAGTACGAAGTTTTTTCCGTTAAATTCAAGGTCATATTTACCAATGGTTTCTCCCTGATATTCAACTTCAATTTCCGAGTCTTCTATTCCAAGCTTTTCTTCGGAAAGCTGAATGATATGAAGTAACTTTCCAGGTTTTAGACGATGTTCGTAATCATCAGCATCCCAAAGTTGAAAATTAACCACTTTTTCATTTCTGATGACCCCGCCGCAGTCGATGAAATTTTTTGTGATCTGACCCACTTCTGTTACGTGGAAATGTTCTGGAACAAAATTTCCGTTTTCTAATTGAAATTCAACATTTTCCAATGCAGGAAGAATTTCTTTGATTTCTGATAGTCTCATAGTAGATTAAAATTTAGTGTTATAATTTTGTAATGATATATTGCAATATTACGATGTTCGTGTTCAAAAAAATGCCTTAACAGCATTGTTTTATAGTAACATCCTGATTAAAAAACAGGTTGAATTCATTCTGAAACTGTTTCCATGTACTTTCATTAATGCAGTAACATACAGACTTTCCTTCAATGGAACCTTTGATGATTCCTATATTCTTAAGCTCTTTTAAATGCTGGGAAATGGTGGCCTGTGCCAATCCTAGTTCTTCAACGAGATCATTACAGATACATGCTTTTTGATTAATGATGTACTGTAGAATTGCGATTCTTGCCGGATGTCCCAAAACTTTAAGCAGAGAAGCCAGCTTATTTTGTTCTTCAGTATAAAAGTCTGTTTTAGTAACTCCCATTGTTGTAATTTTATATTGCAATATTACGATGATAAATTAATATAACCATGAAAAAACTTATTAATTTCAGATAAATAAAATTAAATTATTGAATTTCAGTATATTAAAATTGTTTTGTTATGAATGATACAGTTGTAAATCAAAAAAGATGAAGCCTGTTTCCGCTTCATCTTTTAATTTATTGTTAGGGTAAACTAATTTTTTTACCCTGTTCCGGGAAGATATACCTCACTTTTAGAGGATTGTTCTCTAATAATTCCTTTTTGATCAATTCTGGATTATCACCTGTCGGCTTTCTATGAGTAACCACAATATTAAGGCCTTCAAGGCTGCTTTGTCCGGTCTTTTCTTTAAGTTTACTCAATTCCTCAGTCAGCAGATTAGGAGTAAGGTGTCCGAACAGCAGATGTTCCGGCTGGCTGTTAGGGAAGGAAACTTCAATTAATATCGTATTCAGCTGTTTTTTCTTAACAAGTGGAGCTGCTTCGTTCCAAAGTTGATCCAGGCGGTCAGATTTTTCTATACGATCAGCACCCGTATCTCCAAGATAAAGCAGATAGTGATCATCTCTTCTTACCAAGGCTGCACTGCTCTTATAAGGATTTACATGGCTTAGTTCATAGCCGGTTATAAAAAAAGGGGTTTTTGGGGCGGGAATTTCACTTCCTTCCTGCAGTTCATTATAATGGTATTTTCCAAGGATAGGTTTTTGCCCCTGATCAGCAAAATTGATCCAGGTATCCGTGATAAAGTAGTGATTCTGAAGAATCTGAATCACAGGAGCTATCGCAAAAATATCTTTCTTGGAATCAGCCGGAGAATTGATGATGAGCCCTGATAAATGATCCAGGTGGCCGTGAGATACAAAATATCCTTTGATCTGATCCTTCAAAACTGTTTCTGTAGTTCCTTCAAGGCTTTTCATTTCGATTGCTTTCCGGATTCCGGCATTTACCGTACCGGCATCAAGGCAGAGAAATGCATTGTCTTTAGGTGCGCCTACCAGATAGGCTGATAAATTATCTTCCTGCTCACCACCATATATTCCTAAGGGAATTACATCAAAATTCTGTGCCTGGCAAACCATATTCAGAAGAACCAATAAAGAAAGTGCTGTTTTTTTCATACTACTTATAATAAAAAACCATCTTTTTCGGGATGGGCAGAGCAAATTTACGCTATTTTTTAAAGATGGGCATTCTCTATTAGTAAAGCCTGCTGAAAGTTAGCAGGCTTTATTTTTAATATCATTTTTACTGAGGTTGTTGCTGTGTTACACAATGTACCATTCCGCCATTGGCAAATAAATTCCGGCAGTCTATACCAACCACCTGTTTGCCAGGATAAAGCTGTTGGATAATATTGTTGGCAACTGCATCGTTAGGGTCGTTATAATTAGGAACCAATACACGGTTATTCGCAATATAATAATTGATGTAAGAAGCACGCCCTACATTTTTTCCGTACGTAGTAATCACATCATTTCTTGTTAAAGGCACTTTTACAAACTGATATGGAGAACCGTTTTTCGCAGTAGCATCATACAGTTTATCAATATCTCCGTCCGGTACCTGCCAGTAGGCCAGATCATCAGGACTCATTGTAATAATGGTAGAAGAATTGGCAAACCGGGCAAAACCATCAATGTGCATATCGGTAATATCAAGACCGGCTTTTCCATTCAGCCAGATAAATTTGGTTACTCCGAGGTTTTTAGTAAATATAGCCTCTGCCTGTTGTTGCGTCATTCCCGGATTTCTGTTATTATTCAGGATAGAACTTTTACAAGCCATCAACACTCCGTTTCCGTCAATTTCCACACTTCCGCCTTCATTGATCATCACTGAGTTAAGATTGATTTTTGGTATATTGGTATCGGCTGCTATTTTAGAAGGTATTACGTTACATTGGCTGTAATCGGCTTTGTTTCCCCAGCCGTTAAATCCCCAGTCCTGAATGAATAACTGCCCGTTCTGGTCTTTTACATAGATAGGACCATTGTCTCTTACCCAGAAGTCATCCGTTGGATAAATTTTGAAGTTGATATTGGTGAGAGAAACTCCAGCATTGTTGAGCAGGCCTATAATACGATTCTTTTCTGCACCGTCATAAGCAATAATGTGAACTTTTTCACTTTGTACAAGTTCTTTGGTCATGGCTACCCATGTGGCGTCCAGACGGTTTCTGTAGGTAGTTCCATACTGATACTGATGAGGCCATTGAAGCCAGGTTCCTTCATGGGGAGCTGATTCTTCAGGCATTTTGTAAACAATGGTTTCCGGATTTACCATACCCGGTAATTCTGTTAAGTCCGCTGATGAGCAGGATAATAGAAGAAGAGGTAATAATGGGAACATGATTTTCTTTTTTTGCATAACTGATCTATTTTAAACAGAGCAAAATTAGATCGATTGTTTTTCTTAAAGTTGTCCCAAATTGACAACTTACTTCAAAGGTAATAAAATATAGGTCAGTTGTTTTTCCTGATCATCTTCGTTTTCAGCATGATTTTCATACTTTTCAATGATAGGAGTGTGTGAAACTCAAGACCTGAATTGAAAATCCAGCGTGAATAGATCTTCGTATACGTGTCGTCTATTGTTTCGTAGCTTCCATGATGGGTAAAACGGGCATATTTACCTCCGAATATCATTTTTGAAGGTAGCTTTTTATTTCCGGACTGAACGGATGTGCATGCATCATAGCGGCAGTTGATTTCTGTTTTTATTAATGGTTCATCGGCTATAACTCCAAAATATTCTATCCCTGAGTCAGGGAAATCATTTTCCATGAACTTTTCCCACAGCACTTCAATCTCTTCATTGTTATAACAGGTGTTAATGCTCTGATAATATACCTGGACAGGTTTCAGATAAGCAATTTCGGGTTCCAGCAAGACCTCTGAGGTAACAGGAATGATGGCACCTCCACAAAGGAGTTGTTCCTTACTTTGTCTTGCCGCTTTTGGGGAAATCCCAAAATGTTGTTTAAAAGCTTTGGAAAAGGAAGCGATATTGGCAAAACCAACTTCAATGGCAATGGAGGTAAGATTTTCCTGAGTATAAAGAATGCGTTTATAGGCATTTTCTACTTTTAATCTTTGCTGGAAAGTACCTATTGTCTCCCCACAGCTGTACTTGAAAATGCGCTGGATATTCCGGTAAGAATAATGAGAAATGTCTTCCAGTTCCTTTACAGAAACAGGCTGGTCGTAATTCTTCTCCATGAAATTGATAACTCTGTAAATACAATTCAGGTTGTCTTCCATAAGCATTGAAATTTTTCCGAAACTGGTGATATGAAATAAATTACAAATAAAAGAAATAAAAAAATATCTTGACAATATTGTAAATTAGCTTTCGGTAAAAATAGATTTTAAAAAAAATGAATTTTACCGCTCTAAAACGAAAAACCAAGAAATACTATTAAATATGGAAAAAGATTTGTCAGAATTAACGGATCAGGAGTTGATAGAGAAAAAAAGAACTATTGAAGCCAGAAATGTTGTGAATGCTATCATCCTGGGAGTATTGGCTGGAATTGCTATTTATAGTACCATAACCAAAGGGATCAGTTTCACTACTTTTTTACCGATACTTCTTGCTTTTTTTGTGGCCAACAGCTGGAATAAAGGTAAGAAAGGCTTGAAAAGGGAAATGGACTCCAGAAATGTGAAGTAATGCAGGAATTTAACAGAAAAACAGAAACTGGTGCTGTAGCCTATTTTCGGCATTGCATCAGAAACGGAGATGTAAAAGGAGCATTAAGTTGTTTTCATCCAGAAGCAGTCTACATAGACCGCGATGGAAGAGAGTGGAGAGGGTTTGAGCAGATAGAAAGGGCAATGAATGAGATTTGCCGCTTACAACTGGATATTCAAGGTGAAACTCCACATATCACTGTTGTAAATGATCTGGCGATGTGGCAGGATCAGTGGGAAATAACGGGAACTGCTCCGGATGGGCATTCTATTCATATGACAGGCAATACTTCCTGTATCATGAAAAGAAATGAAGAAGGAGAGTGGCTGTGGCTGGTTGACAATCCTTTCGGTTCTGCTGTGCTTAAAAATGACAATTTGGTATAAAGTCTGAAATAATTGTACCCTTGTCAAGGTTTTAGACCTTGACAAGGGTGGGGATAAAGTCTTTCAGAAACAAATAAAAAACCTTCAGTTCATCTGAAGGTTTACTTTTATATTATTTTACTGATTTTAGTTGCGTAAGAATTGGCCGATTCCGGGAGAATCGAAAGTGAAAGCATTATGATTTTCAGATTTATCAATTTTATTGCTGATGGTTAATGCCCATAATACAAGCTCTTTGCAGAAATTCTGGTCTTCTCTGCTCAATTCAGAAGCATTTTCTTCCACCACAGTTGTCAAAGGTTCTATCTTGTCAAGTTTAGCATAAAATTCTTCATCCGTATCATTGTAGTTAAGTTCTAAATGATTTTTGTTGAACCACCTGATCAGGTCAGTGTATGGAGTTTTGATTCCTTCTTTTTCCAGTTTTGAAATACGTGGGAACAGGCTTTCAAATTGGGTCATTACCGCTTTATCAATTAATATTTTGGCCACGTAATCTGCTCCTTCCTGTTCTCCTTCATAGACCAGCTCAATTTTCCCTGTGATGGATGGAATGATCGACATAAAATCTAGCAGACGTACAGTGGTTCTTTCTACTCCGGATTCAATTAAACGTAATTTCGCCGCTGCCACTAAATTTTCCATGGCACTGATGGTCAAACGGGCACTGACACCGCTTTTGGCATCCACATATTCGCTGATACGGGCAGCAAAAGCAACTTCTTCTAAAAGATCTTTTGCCAGGTCTGGAATCAGGATCTGTTCTTTATCTTCAGCAGAAATCAATGCTTCCTGTTCTGTAATTTGTCTGGCAAGTGCTATTGTTTTGGGATAATGGGTGAAGATCTGAGATCCTATTCTGTCTTTCAGCGGCGTTACAATACTTCCTCTGTTCGTGTAGTCTTCCGGATTGGCGGTAAAGACAAACTTAATATCAAGCGGCATTCTCAGCTGGAATCCGCGGATCTGAATATCTCCTTCCTGTAAAATATTAAACAAAGAAACCTGGATTCTTGCCTGCAGATCCGGTAATTCATTTAAAACAAAAATAGAACGGTTGGCACGCGGAATCATTCCATAATGAAGGACACGTTCGTCGGAATAGGGCAGTTTCAGGGTTGCAGCTTTAATAGGATCAATGTCACCAATTAAGTCAGCCACATTTACATCGGGAGTGGCCAGTTTTTCATAGAACCGATGAGAACGGTGCACCCATGAAATCGGAGTTTCATCACCCAGTTCAGCAATCAGGTCTTTGGCAAATTTTGAAATGGGCTGAAACGGGCTGTCATTGATTTCAGACCCTTTTACGATAGGCATATATTCATCAAGCAGATTTACCATGCTTCTTGCAATCCTGGTTTTTGCCTGTCCGCGCAGTCCCAGTAAATTGATGTGGTGTCCGGCAAGAATTGCCTTTTTCAGTTGGGGAACAACCGTGTCTTCATAGCCCCAAAGCCCTTCAAATACAGGTTCTTTAGATTTGATTCTGGCAATTAAGTTCGCCTGGATTTCCTCATTAATCGTTTTGTGAGTATAACCGGATTTTTTTAATTCTTTGAATGTAATATCGTTTTTCATTGTCTTGTAATACTATTTATCTGATGAGATTTTTATTTTTAAATAATGTAAAACCTGATCTTTATATTCTTCTTATTCTGTTTTTTTCGTAATCTTCAAAAATCATTTGTCCTAATCCTGAAAGTCCGGTCAGGAAGGCCTTTCCTTTATTCTGGGCTGTAAATTCTTCCACGAACTGACGCAGATAAGGATCCTGGGCAATCATGAAAGTCGTGATAGGAATTTTCAGTTTTCTCGCCTGTGCTGCTCTGTTGAAACACTGGTTGACAATCTTTTCATCCAGCCCAAAGCTATTCATATAAAACTCACCGCTGGGCAGCTGAATACAGCTGGGTTTTCCGTCGGTGATCATAAAAATCTGTTTGTTGGTATTTCTTTTTCTGCGAAGGATGTCCATGGCGAGTTCCAGACCTGCTACGGTGTTGGTATGATAAGGACCAACTTTTAAATAGGGAAGGTCTTTGATCTTAATGGGCCATGCTTCGTTTCCAAAAACAATGATATCAATAGAATCTTTCGGATATTTCCGTTTGATCAATTCCACGAGTGCCATGGCTACTTTTTTGGCCGGAGTGATCCTGTCTTCACCATATAAAATCATTGAATGGCTGATATCAATCATCAGAACAGTACTCATTTGTGCCTTATGCTTGGTTTCCTCTACGACCAGGTCATCTTCTGTGAGACGAAGGTCTGAGATTCCGTTGTTGATCTGTGCATTCTTTAAACTTTCGGTCATGTTCACGGCAGCAAGATCATCTCCATATTGGAAAGAACGGTTTTCACCATCACGTTCATCTCCGATTCCTGTCTTATGGGTACGGTGATTTCCGGCTCCGTTTTTCTTCAGTTTACCAAAGATCTGATCCAGCGCATATTCACGAAGGGCAGCTTCCAGTTTAGGGGTTAATATTTTTTTACCTTTTCCACCTCCAGTATTGCCTTCTTCAGGGTCTTCTTCCCTGATATAACCTCGTTTTTTCAAATCCTCTTCAAAATCCTGAAGGGTATACTCATCACTGAAAATATCATATTCCTGATCAAGCATGTCCAGCCAGTCGAAGGCTTCTTCAATATCTCCGGAGGTATGGGTAAGCAGATCTTTGAAAACATCAAAGACACGTTCAAAATTTGATAATTCCTCCGGCACATGCTTGCTGAATATAAAACCTTTTCCGGGATTAAAATTTTTATCTCTCATAAGATGATAAAGCATTTTTTGCAGTTAATTGCTTTTGAGTATTTCAGAGAATGTAATGAATGGTCTGAAATATTCTTTGATTCCTTTCAAACTGAAAAGTTAGGAAAATATCATCTCATGATTCCCCTGGAAAAATAGAAAATACTAATGATTGTGATATGGAATCGAAATATAATTCTGGGCTTTTTTGCTTACTGTGAATTTTACATCTGAACTTTATCAAAGTTTTGTGAGTTTCTAATGTGTTTATTTTCAAATGTTTGAATTGTTTTTTGGAATGAAATAAACAGAAAAAGAACATTTTGCCGGAAGCCTGCTTTTTTGCTATTGATCTAAAAAAATAGATTTACATACATAAAACTGAATGTTGAGAAGCAGTTTTAATTGTAAAAAGAATTAAATTCTGTGTGTTTTATCAAATATTCATTATTAGTAAGAAGACAAAAATTACTTTAACTTTGCCAGTTAGATAATATATGGCTATTATGAAATTACTGAAAATAATGCTATATTGTTGAAGACTAATATCTAATGGGCTTATCTGGTCAGGAAATTAATTTAACTGATAAACAAATATGAAAAATAAATTCTTAAATTTTAAATTGAGAAAACTTGTTCATTATTCCTTGATCCTTTGTATTTTACTGATACAGGTGATTATTGCCATATTTTTCTACAACGAATTTGTCAACGGGAAAAAGCTGAAGTTTATAAAAGATCAGCTTGAAGAAAGCCGTGCATTGGGAGGATTAACGGACAATTCCAGGAAAGATTTCATGGATGCACAGGATCATCTTCAGAAATATATGGCTACTCAGGATAATGATGATTTGCAGCTCTATTTCCAGTCGCTGAGAAAACTTAAAACTAATTTTGATAAAATTGGTGAATACGAAAATACAAGTCCAAGATTGAAAAAAAATCTGGCTATTCGTAGTAAGGATACCTTAAAGACCGCAAAACTGAAGACGTTAATAGATTCAGTGTACCAGACATCCCTCAATCCGCCGGCAAAAATTGAGGACAAACAATATGAACCTGCCAAGTATAAAAACGATTTTGAAGATTTCAATATTCAGACCCGTACTTATGCGGATACCATTAAAAAGAAAGGCTTTTTCGGGCGTCTGAAAGATGCGGTAACAGGGAAAGTGGATGTTCAGAAGGAGAGTACTGTAATCACAATGACCAATAACAAGACTCTGGATATTTCTCAGGTAAAATCCAAAATGGACAATACCCTAAAATCTATGGACAAGCATTACGCTGCCGAAGTAAAAAAGGTTCAGCTGCTTGCGGCCATTAGTCAGAAGAATAATTTACAGTTTTACAGCAATTTCAGTAAGCTGCTGGTATATAGTAATAACTTAATAGAGGTTTACGAAAATGCCATCAAGGATTTTCAATCTGAACTGGAAAAAGAATACAACGACCAAAGCTCTAATAATAACAAGATAAGAACCTATCTGGTATTGGGACTGATGATTCTGATGTTTATTGTTTCTATTCTGATTATGTATTTTACAAGAATGGCGTTTATTTATGAACAGAAACTGGATGCTGCCAATAAAGAGATTAAAAAGAATCTTAATTTCAAAAACAGGATTCTGGGAATGTTAAGTCATGACCTGAGGTCTCCTTTAAAAATCATCAATATTTTCATTGACAAAATCCACAGAACCACCGAAGATGAAACGATAAAGGATTATCTTAAATCCATCAAGTTCACCAACAGTACCTTGCTTCTGCAGTCTAATCAGATTCTGGAATATACCAAAAACGAGAATGCTGAAAAAGAGCTTATACAGTCGGTCTTCAATCTTAAAGATGAAATCAGCTCTATTGTAAAGGTCATTACCCCTTATCTGGAAACGAGAAACAACAGGTTTGCTGTGACAGACAGAATCCCTGAAAATCTGGTGGTCTATTCGGATAATATCAGAATCAATCAGATTTTTATGAATATTCTGGGGAATGCCAACAAGTTTACAGAAAACGGACAGATTGATCTTGTATTGGCTACAGAATCCCTTGGAGAAAATAAAATTTGCCTGATCACAACAGTAGCAGATACGGGAGTAGGAATATCAGAATCTGATCTTGGTAAAATTTTTGATCCTTATTATCAGGGTATGGTTTCTGATGAAGTAGATAATCTGGGAGCAGGACTTGGGCTTAACCTCGTAAAAGAAATTGTAGAGCTTTTTGACGGCAATATATCGGTCGAAAGCAAATTACATAAAGGAACTAAAGTGACATTCAGGATCAACTTAAACAGTAATAATAATGGAAACACCAATACAAAATAAAGAGATTATATTCCTTCTGGCAGACGATCACAGTATTGTACGCCAGGGAATGGAGATTGTTATCAGCGATATTGTTCCTAACGCTAAAGTTTATCAAACTTCATCCTTACATCAGGTATTGGAACTGATAGAATCGAAAGGAATCGAGATCGCTGTTATTGATGCCCATTTCCCGGACGGAAACAGTCTTCATATTTTGCCACAGATGAAAAGCGTAAATCCTGATATTAAAATTTTGATTTTTACAGGACTTGAAGAAGAGCTGCACGGCCTTAAATTTATTAAAGCCGGTGCTGATGGCTACCTGAGTAAACTGAGTGAGGAAGAAGACGTAAGAAAAGCAATTACAACCTTCATCGAAAAAGGAGAGTACTTCTCTGAACTTCTGAGAAACCTGCTGGTACAGTTTGTTTACAATCCGGATCTGATAAGCCCGCTCAACAGTTTAACCAAAAGAGAAATGCAGATTGCAGAACTTTATGCTGAAGGATATGGAAACCTGGAAATTTCAAACAGTCTGAATATCAAACAAAATACAGTAAGCACAATCAAAAAAAATATCTTTGAAAAACTCAAGATTGAAAATATGGTTGAGCTTGTGGACCTTGTCAAAACCCACCATAAACTATAGTTTTTTTTTAAGGTGATCTCCACTTCTTATTCTCAGGGTATTATATTTCATCGATAAATATCTATAAGTCGATCGACATGTATCGATGGGGTTTATAGAGAATTTTATTTGGAAATGTTGTTCCTTTGTAGTGTAAAATTTAAGCAATGAAAAACAACTGAGAAATGTTTTTTAACTTCTTAAGTTTCACACTCAAAAAACAACAAATGATGTAGCTATTTTACAAATAGTAAATGGTAGTTATAGAAACACAAATGATGAAAAATTAAGAAACACTGATGAAATTAAAGAAGTGTATGAATAACCTTAAACGGACTTCTTAAAAAAGCCAAATGATCAGAAAAAAACACAAACACATATAGTGAGGTTCAGTTAATAGGTTACAGTACAAACACAAAAAGGAGGCGCCCAGCCTCCTTTTGTGTTTTTTATCAAATGATAAACAAATGTGGCTCTCCATCTCTTATTTTTGTATCAAAAAAGATGTCAGGAGAAAAAGATTTGGCCCTACTGATTCAGAATATGGAACCAGTATTGAATACCGGAGAATATGCATTTTGTACTGTTGAAACTCTAGCAGCAATACCAGACCTCGAAAAGGTTCTGTTTTTTTCCGGGAAAATGAAGCCGTTACCATTGTGGTAGAAAAAACAGTAGCAGATGAATGGAATATGAATTACAGCTATATTTCTTCATGGATTACTCTTACAATTCACTCTTCTCTGGAAGCCGTAGGGCTTACTGCAGCTTTTGCCAATGCCCTGAAAAAGGAAAATATCAGCTGTAATGTCGTTGCCGCTTACTTCCATGATCATATTTTTGTAGCCCGAAAAGATGCTGAAAAAGCGATGGATGCCCTGTATGCATTGAGATCAGCTCAGAAGCTGTAAATTATTTTCGAAGAAATTGTATTTCACCATTTAAAAGGTCTATTTGAGCTGCTAAAATGTCCTCTTGATAACGAAATTGAGTGTTCTGCGTGTTTTTGTGTTTTATGTTTGCACCATAATCATACAAAAATAAACAACAATGAAAACAATCAGAAAAATCTCAGCCTTAAGCTTATTATGTTTAACTCTTTTTACTGTAGTAACAGTTTCCTGTACTGAAGAAAATGAGCCTCCCACGACGCAGGAGATACAAAACAGAAACCACCATACTGCCAAAACCCAATTCATAACCGTTAAAGGAAATGCCATCGCATACCGTGTTTTAGGAAAAGAAGACGGGATTCCTTTGGTTCTCCTTCCGGGATTAGGCGGCTCAATGGATGACTGGGATCCTGCAGTGACGGATGGACTGGCTAAAAACTATAAAGTCATTATCTTTGATAACAAAGGAGTCTCTTCCTCAAAAGGAACCACTCCCAACACGGTTCAGGCGATGGCCGACGATGCGTTAGACTTTATTAAGGCTTTGAACCTGACCAAAGTGAATATCATGGGATTTTCTATGGGAGGATTCGTCGCACAGCGAATAGTGCTTACCAATCCGTCACTGATTAATAAAGTGATTTTAACAGGTACAGGCCCTCAGGGAGCCATAGGATTGTCTAATCTGCCCAATATTATTGCCGGAACCGCTGGCTTAAGTCCTGAAGCTTCATTCCTGAAATTTGGTTTTACAGAATCTGCTCAGAGTATTGCGGAAGGAAAAGCTTCTTTTGCAAGAGTTCAGCTTCGTACGACGGACAGAGACCTTCCTTTAAATGATGCTGCCTCCGGTGCTCAGTTTACTGCAGTATTGAGCTGGGCCCAGCCTGATGCTGATGCGCTTACAGAAATAGAGAAGATTAAAAATCCGGTACTGATTGTACATGGTGAAAATGATCTTCCGGTATCTGTTCAGAATGCTAAAAATATGTCTCAGCATTTAGACCATGCAGAGCTGGTGATCTTCCCGGATTCAGGACATGCTTCTTTTTATCAATATCACGATATATTTGTTGCGAAAGCTACAGAATTCCTCGGAAAATGAATCTGTTCTTAAAAAATTATAACAAGAAGACCCGCTGATGAACAGCGGGTCTTTTTTTACTGATATCAGGATTTAGCTGAATTTTTTCACAGCCTCTTCACTTACCGGAGTAAAAAAGTTAATCATATTGCCATCCGGATCACAGAACAGGAGAGATCTGTTTCCCCAGGGCATCGTGGTCGGCTCCTGAATAATCCGGGAAGTCATATTTTTAATCCTTTCGTATTCTTCGTCAACATTTTTAACCATAAATTCAACAATGGTTGATTTTGTTCCTGCGAAATCTGTAAGACCTTCCGAAAACATCCGCATGGTCCGGGTACTTCCGATAGCGATTGTGATAGAATCAGCAGAGAGTTCTGCAAAATCTTCCGTATACCAGGTGGCAGTTATGCCTATAACCTGTTCATAAAATGCTACTGTTGCCTTAATGTCTTGGCTGATCATTCTTAATGAAGTAAGTTTCATAAGGATACTATTTGTTTAAACTAATTTTAAACAAAGGTAACAGGTGTTTATGACAACAGCTTGTCAGTAGAAATCAAGCTCTTTAATCTCAAATATGATTAATAAAAATTAGCGATATGAATTAATCGCTTAATATCAGTAATCTGGATTTTCCTTCCTTCAGACCTGATCAGTTTTTCCTGCTTAAAATCATTGATGATACGGGCTAAGGTTTCTCTTGCAGTTCCCACCATATTGGCAAGATCCACACGGGAAAGGGTAATGAATATTTCATGGTCAGGTGTGTCATTTGATGTATACTTATCATGAAGAATCAGTAAACTGAGAGCAGCTCTTTCACGGACTGTACGGTGGGATAAAACTGCAATAAGGTTCGCCATTACGCTGAATTCATGGCTTAAAGATTTCAGCAGCAGCCTCGAAAGCACTGATGAATGGCTCAGAATATCCAGAAAACTGTCTTTTGAAATAAATGAGATCACAGAATTTTCAAGGGTTGAGGTCGTATCTCCGTAAGATTCATTGCTCAGAATGGCAGAATATCCGAAAAATTCACCGGAACTGTAAATGTAAATAATCTGCTCCCTTCCGTCATTATCAACCTTGTATTTCTTTATTTTACCTTCGTTCAGGTAGTAAACGCCATTGGGTTTTGTTCCGTCAGTAAATATGGGTTCATTTTTACGATAGTTCCTGGTTTTCATAGCTCCTGTAAGAAGATTTTTATCATACTCAGGGAGTTCATCAAAAAGATACTGATTGTTAAAAATAAATTTTGAGATCATAATTTTTCTATACAGGATATTGGATGTACGTTCAGTTTTTAACTTAAATCACATTTTAAACCGATCTAAATCACAAGATTTTTTTCCTGAACGAATTACTTTTACAAAAGTAATAAAATTGATTCTGAAATAAGAAACAGAAGATCTCAGAGAGGTCTGGAAGCCTTTTCAGAATCATCATTTATTACTAAAAAATAGGATTTTACGTTAAAGGGGAAATAGTAGATCTATAAAGAACACTGGATAAATATTTAAGCGGACATGTTTTTCACAGTTTGACGCTGACATTTCTAATTGTTTTTTTTTTTTATTTATTTTATCCGGTTGTTCTTTTCCTGAAGGAGAAGCTCTAATAGAAATTTAAAATGTTCAGACACAGAGGGAAAAACAGAACCTATTTTCACAATCTTAAGCTTGCATCAGTACTTTCATTTGTTGCAGGGATAGTGAATATTGCAGGTGTTTTATCTGTGAAAGTGCTTACTACGAATATAACCGGACATTTTGCCTTCTTTTCTGAAGAAATTCTTCTCTATCATTACAGCAAGGCACTCACTTATTTTATCTTTATTATATGTTTTCTGGGAGGAGCATTTTCATCCAGTTTTATGGTTGAATTTTCGTCCGGACACAAAATGTTCCGTCCGCATCTCATTCCTTTGATCACCGAAATTCTGATTTTAGGTTTTGTGGGAATAACAGGTGACCAAACATTGAAAATCTCAATATCTCCTTATGCAATTGCCGGGCTTTTGCTTTTTGCAATGGGCGTTCAGAACTCACTGGTAACAAGAGTATCACAATCTGTGGTAAGAACCACTCATCTTACGGGCTTATTTACTGATCTGGGAATAGAGCTATCAAAACTTTTTTTTAAGGAAAGGGAAAACGAAAAGAGGCAGCTTAAAAAGAATATAGCCCTGAAACTGGTGATTATCGCCTGCTTTTTTGCAGGATGTATGATTGGTGGTTTTGTGTACAGCATGATTCAGCTCAAAACGCTGCTTGTAACTGCGGGATTGCTCTTTGGCGTAATCAGGCATGATAAGTTCCTGTACCGGTATTACGCTTTAAAAAGGAAATTCAGATAGAATACAATAAAAAAGGATATTCCGGTGTTGGGAATATCCTTTTTTAATTTATGGTGTTACAGGCTGGATCACAAAAGTTTCCGTATCAGTTGTGTGGGCTGAAAAATAGCCTAATGCTCCGTTGCTGATATTACTCGGAGGATTAGCTGGAGTAGCAGTTCCGCCGTTGCCGCCCGAAATCTGAAGCAATGCACTGTAATAAGTAAACACATTGGTGTCGATAGACTGCATTTCCACATGGATTTTGTCTCCCGGAACTACTTCATGGTCGCGTCCCTTGTTATCGTCGTTGGGAAGAATCAGAGGCTGTTGGTTCGGTAAGCCGTTATTGACATTGTCTGAAAAAGTATTCATGTATTTTTTAGGCAGATCATTAATCGTAAAACTAAAAAGATAACGGTTTCCTAATGGCATCGGGTCTGTAAAGAGTGGCAAAAGAGTGTAGGTGGTCTTATTACCAAATTTAAAAGAACTCTGTTCCAGTCCGTCAAAATATACTATCTCAGGCATTGTACTCTGAGCAGTATATTGTTTTCCTTCTGCCTGTATTTTTAATGTATACGTTCTGCCGGGTGTACCTACAAAAGTAGTGGTCTGATACATTCCATTTCCTGTATAGTGAAGCGTTTCAGTCTGGCCTGTATCATCGCTTAAAACCACCTGGGCTCCGGTTACTGCCGGATACTGATTAGGTTCTGAAAATCCAACGGACTTTGTGATTTTTACAGTATAAGGTCCTGACTGATTGGTTACATTGCCTTCAATGACAATATTCCCGCTCTGATCGTTCAGATCCAGGTCAATTTCCTTTTCACAGGAGGTTAAGGCGAAGAGGGATACTATGATATAAAAAGTATTTTTCATGAGTTAGAATTTGAAATTATAAGTGATATTAGGGACCCATCGGAATAAAGAGGTCTGCATGGCACGTGTTGTTCCCGGGCGGTCAGGATTGTCTTCAAAATTGATTGTATAAGCATTTTCTCTGCCGTACAGGTTGTAAATACCAAATGTCCATGAACCGCGGAACCGCTTATTGGAACTTGGTTCGTAAGTAGCGCTCAGATCCATTCTGTGGTATGCAGGCATTCTGTCTGCATTTCTGTTGCTGTACTGGAAGACTGTTTGTCCGTTCAGTTCATATTTTCCGGTAGGGAAGGTAACTGCATTTCCGGTACTGTATACAAATAATCCTGAAAAACTCCATTTCGGATTAAGCTGATACGTTGCAACGACGGATAAATCGTGGGTTTTATCCATTCTGGCGTTATACCATTCATTATTATTGATTCCGTTGATCTTTCTTTCTGTTTTAGAAAGGGTATAGGAGATCCATCCTGTCAGTTTTCCGCTCTTCTTTTTGGCGATAAGTTCCAGACCGTAGGCTCTTCCTTTTCCGAATAACAGTTCACTTTCTACGTCGGCTCCCGTGTCAAAGCCAATCTGAGCCCCGTTTTTAAAGTCGATCTGATTTTTCATGTCTTTGTAATAAACCTCAGCGTTCAATTCGTAATTATTGTTGTTGAAGTTTCTGCTGTATCCTAAACTGATCTGATCTGCAATTTCCGGTTTTACCGTATAGCTGCTTCCTATCCACTGATCGGTAGGATTTCCACTGTTGCTGTTGCTTAAGAGGTGAAGATTCTGAGTGTTCCTGGAATAACCTGCTTTTACACTGCTCACTTCGTTGATGCGGTAGTTGGCGCTGATACGCGGTTCAATATTCACATAGGTCTTCCCGAATTTTCCTTTCTCTAAAAATTTACTGTCGGTTAGTACGCCATTCTCATAAGTATTGAATGTGTCACCTCCCAGTACACTGAACATGGAAAGCCTTGCTCCATAATTGATGGTCAGCTTTTCCGTTGCTTTATAATCATCATTAATGTAAACGGCATTTTCCCACGAGTATCTCGGATTTCTGGCAAAACTGCTCACGGTGGTACCGGAAGCACTGCTCGGAGTAAGGGTATGATAAATAGACTGCAGACCGAAACGTACAGAATGCTTATTTCCGGCAAACCAGGTAAAATCCTGCTTAAGATTCCAGTCACGGATTTTTGAATTTAAATCAAATACCGTATCATCATTTTTCAGACTGATCTTATAGTCATAATTACTGTAAATAAATGAAGTGTTGGAGAATAGCTTACTGCTGATGATGCTGTTCCATCTCAAAGTGGCCGTTGTATTTCCCCAGTCTGTATTGAAAGTATCTCCCAATCCCAGAACATCTCTTCCAAAATACCCGGACAAATAAATACGGTTGTTTTCGTTGATCTGATAATTGGCTTTCAGATTCAGATCGTAAAAATATAATTTGTTGTCTTTATAATCTTTATTGGCTTTAAGAAAAAGATCCGCATACGTTCTTCTTCCCGATACGATGAATGATGATTTTTCCTTTTGAATAGGCCCTTCCACACTCAGCCTGCTGCTGATAAGCCCGATTCCTCCGTTGATGTTATAATCTTTGTTGTTTCCGTCCTTCATTTTAACATCCAATACAGAAGAAAGACGTCCTCCGTATTGTGCGGGGCTGTTTCCTTTGATAATGCTGGCATCTTTCAGGGCGTCACTGTTGAATGTACTGAAAAAACCAAGAAGGTGAGAGGCATTATAAACAGGAGCTTCATCCAGCAGGATCAGGTTTTGGTCGGTAGCACCTCCTCTTACACTGAACCCGCTGCTTCCTTCACCGTTACTTTTGATCCCGGGTAAAAGCTGTATGGTTTTCATGACATCTTTTTCACCAAAAAGTACAGGAAGTTTCTCTATATTTTTAATACTTAACGTTTCTGCTCCCATTTGAGCTGAGGTCAGGTTTTTATCCTTTTTGATACCGGTTATCACCACCTCATCAATGGCTTTTTCTACAGATTCTGATGGAAGCAGCGGAAGATCGAGTTTTATATTCTGATCTACATTGATCTTCTGCTCAAAATCCTGATATCCCGGGTAGGAAATAACCAGGGTATAATTTCCTTCGGGTAATGAAAGGGAATAAAATCCATATTCGTTGGCAACAACATTGATGCTGGGATCTTCGCTTACTTTTACAGAGACTCCGATGAGCAGTTCCCCGTTTTTTTTGTCTTTCACGGTTCCACTTACGGAATACGTTTGTTGGGCCATTGCCAGTGTACTGAAGCAGAGCGCAGCGGTGGCAGCGGTAATTTTTAGAAAGGATGTTTGCATTAGTTTATTTTAAAGTAGTAGATCTCTTGTCTATGAGTTAATGTTTTGATGATGTTCAATGAGTTGGATGAATAGGGGATTTGTTACAGGTAACAAATTAATTATGAAATAAATCCATGGGAAAAGCAGACTTCCGGAAATGATAATGGCAAGGATAAAAGAGGACTGTCAGATAAAAAGCAGTATTATGCATTGTACATTAATTTATTGTTGTTTTTTGGTAGATTTTATTGAAAAACAAATTATTAACGACCGTTATTTAATTTTTATTATTATCTGGTATTAAAAAAGACACAAATGAGCTTTTATAAGACTGCACGATGCTATCTGCTTCTGATCTGGCTTGGCAGGATATTGAATTTTCGTTTAAATGCTGATGAAAAATGTCTCGGATTTTTATAGCCGATATGGTCAGAAATTTCACTGATATTCAGGTCGCTGTCGAGAAGCATTTTTTTGGCCTGCTCCATTTTGAGATCATTCCAGAATCCGAAAACGGTAGTTCCGAAGAGCTCTTTGAATCCTTTCTTTAAAGTAAATTCGTTGGTTCCCGCCAGATGGGCAAGATCATTCAGAGAACTATCTGCATTCAGGTTTTTTACAATATAATCCCTCACCGCATACATTTTCTCTATATCTTTTTTCTGAAGGGAAGAAGATGAGGATTCACTGTCAAAAAACTGTTCAAGCTGCAACAGAAGAAGTTCATTTACTTTAGCTTCAAGATAAATTCGTTTGAAAGTCCCTTTTCTGTTGCAAAGAATGATGTCGTTCAGAATCTGATACATATCATGGGTGATGCGGTTATGCTCAGTCTGAATGAGAGATGAATTCTGCTTGTCAATCGAATTTCTGAATATTTCAAACAGTCCTGAATACTCAGGTAGAAATTTTTTAAAGAACTCAGGAGCAAGATTGATTTCGAATACATACATTTCCGGACCTTCGAATTCCATCCTGCCTTCCATATGATGGGCATAAATAATGTTGTGCTGGTAGCTGTCAAACACTATTGTTTTTTGAAAGTTACCCGAAATGGCTTTGCTTTTTCCTTTCAGGGTAAAATGCATTTCTACCGAATCAAAATCACTCTCAAGGTACAATTGAAGCGGTTTATTCAATACAATATTCCCAAAACTGATGTGGACATGGGTAAAGCTTATTTCGTGATAAAAACCATTTCCATAAGGAGGAGTAAGCTGGGTAATGCATTCCTGGATGCCTCCATCATCTAAGAAATAAGAGGAAGGATAATCCCGCTCTATAAGCATGTTTCCAAAGTTTTCATCATATAGCCGTACTGTCATTTCCTTTTGCTTTGTTTGAATTTCCTTTTTACGGACTTTTTATTCCGTTTTACAGACCCTTTCTGTTGAATGTTTAGACTAAGTTTGCACAAAGGTAATAATTATTTAGAATCATTCTTAATAATTAAATTGCTTTTAAATAAAAGAAAGAAATAATGAAACGATGTGCATCTTATACAAATTAATTATTAAAAATTATGAAATATTCAGGTAAAATAAACTGGTCTTTTGCAGCTGCAATAGCAGTGTCAATATGTTGGATTATTGGTGATATTTACGTTGCCGGATTTGATCCGGATCCATCAGATTATCCTTTGTTTTCAAAGACCTATGCAGATCAGGTGAATGTAGAATTTGCAACTTTAATGCTGGAAGGTTCCACTCCAAGGCTGATGTTTGGTGCTTTGATTGGTGCTCTTACCGGGCCTTTACTGCTTCCTGCCACTTGGCTGGTATATCAGTTTTTCAAAGACACTCAAAAATGGTATGCAGTCTTTGTGTATTGGATCCTACTGGCAGGGGCGGTTTTATCACCTTTAGGACATGCCGGATTTTTCTATGTGGGGGAGATTTATAAAGCAGTTTATCATACAGACTCTGCCTCTCACCCTTATCTTCTGGAGACGGGAAGAGGTTTTATGAAAATGCTTAACATTGCCTGGGGAACAGCTATTGGTGTACTGGCAGTCGGATGGATTTCCTTTGCTGTTTGTATTCTTTTCAATAAAACTCTGTTGCCGGGGTGGATGGCTCTGCTGACACCATTTGCCCTTACTTTGTTTATCATTCCTATAAAAAATCTTTTACCGCTTCCTTTTTCAGGATGGGTAGGAGGTGCCATATTCAATATTGCCTATCTGACATTTTTCAGTTCACTGCTTTTCTTTTTCAGAAAGAAATTGCTGAACAGGATTTAGCTATAAAAAATATGACTATGATCTTAACTTGAAATAAATGGAGAGGAAAGCCTTTAAATCTTAGAATTTAAAGGCTTCTTTATATTAAAACTATCTTTTTGGGAATATTGATCGGAATATTAACCTTATATTGGCTGGGAATTAAGCGGAAGAATATGGAAAATCTGAAAATTTGGTTAAGAAAAAATGCTTCTACGGCAGTACTTACCGTATTATTTATTATCGTTTTGGTGAATAAAGATGCAAAGGCATGGCTGATGAGGCAGGTGGCTTCCACCGGAATTCTCAATTCCAGCATATCAGAACCACAAAAAAAACAGAATAATGCAGCCAAAGTTTCCTATACCGGGCTGATGCTGAAAAATGAAGAAGGAAAAATTGTAGATACTTCTGCTTTACAGAATAAAGTGGTCTTTATTAACTTCTGGGCGTCATGGTGCCCTCCCTGCAGGGCTGAATTTCCATCTGTGCAGAAGCTGTATGATCAGTATAAAAATAATCCGGATATGGTATTTCTTACAGTAAATCTGGATGATAATGTCAGTCTGGGAAAATCTTATTTAAAAGAGAAAGGCTTTACGGTTCCTTTTCTTACACCGGCTGGAAATATTCCTGATATATTGTATAGCGGCTCTCTGCCTACAACAGTAGTACTGGACAAGAAAGGAGAAATCCGCATGCAGCATATAGGAGTGGCAGATTATAGCAAAGATTCCTTTTATAAGCAGATTGATGAACTGTTGAGAGAAAAGCCATAATTTTTAATAATGATGATTCCTTTTATCGTGCCAGCTCTTACCGCAATAGAAAATAAAATCCTTAAAGAAAAAAGCGCCGTGCAGAATTTTCCAAAGGTTATAGTATTTCCTTTCTCTGAAAGCTATAAAACGCTGGTTACTCAAATAAAAACAACAGAAATCTCTTCTGAGACCATTCTGTACAATTCAGTGGATGCAGTCAATGAAAATAAAGAATTTAACTTGCCGGAGTACTGGTGTTTTGCTGGCAACGGACAAGGTGACCGATGGTTTCTGGACAGGGATCAGAAGGTTTTTTTCTATGATCATGATGATGACGGGAAGCTGAAGCCGATGCATATTAATTTTGAAGAATGGCTGCAAATGGCAATCATTATCCGTCAGTTGGATCAATGTTTTGATCAATATGACCATATCACTGAGCCGGTTCGTCTGGAGTTCTATAAAACCCTGAATACGATTCATCCCACATTAAGTGATGTGTATCCGTTTACATTGTAACGCTGGTTTTATCAGCAATGAATGTAAATGTCTAAGTGAAAAAAGAATACTTTTACCATAAGAAACAGAATATGCTGCATCAGCTAAGAACCCATATTGAAAAAATAATTCCTCTTAATGATGATGAATTTGAATTCATATCATCCTGCTTTACTTATAAAAAATATAAGAAACATCAGTTTCTGGTACAGGAAGGGGAAACGGTTCCCTATAATTATTTTGTCCTGAAAGGCTTGCTGAAGCTGGTTTATTCTGACGAAACCGGAAAAGAACATATTGTTGGATTTGCCATGGAAGACTGGTGGGAAACAGATTTTCCCGCTTATTATCAGCAAACGGCAGCAACAATGTCTCTGGAATGTATTGAAGATACGGAAGTACTGTGTATTAAGCTGGACGATTACAGAAAACTTTGCGCTCAACTTCCAAAGCTGGAGCATTTCTTCCTTGAAAAAGCATATATGGGATTTATTACGGCTCAACAGCGTACCATTTCCATGATGACAACAGGAATAAAAGAACGCTATGAGCAGCTTTTGGAAAAATATCCTTCTCTTGTTCAGCGTGTTCCGAAATCTCTTTTGGCTGCTTATTTAGGGGTGTCCAGAGAAACCTTAAGCCGTCTGCCTCTGTAACGCTGTGATCAAACTCACACTATAATCGTGATCCGTATCACAGGAATTTGCTGTATTTGTTCTGCAATTTTGTACAGTAACAAATAACAAATTCAAGACAATGGAAAAAAAAACGGTTAATCCTTGGAAATGGCAGGATGAAAGAAGCTATTCACAGGCGGTAGAGGTAAAAAATGTGCAAAGTACTTTATATTGCTCGGGACAGGCAGCTATTGACCCCGATGGAACATCCAGTAATAAGGATATGAAATCGCAGCTGGAACAGGCTATTGCCAATCTGGAAGAAGTAATCAGTACTGCAGGATATGAATGTGGCGGTATTGTAAGATTAAATATTTATACAACTTCTACGGAAGAGCTTTGGCCACATTTTCCTATTCTTCAGGAGTGGATTGCCACACATGCAATTCAGCAGGCTGTAACGATGCTTGAAGTGAAAGGTTTGTTTGAAACTTTAAAAGTGGAGCTTGAAGCTACCGTCGTAAAATAAATGATCATTGAACTTAAAAATTAAACCTTCAAAATATAATCTGAAGGTTTTTTCTTACATTTATCTATACCAATTACAATATCCAAAAATCTTATGAATATTCAACTTTTTTCAAAAAATGCTTTAGTAGGAGGGGCAACCCAGGGAATTGGTGCCGGAATTGCCATTGAACTGGCAAAATGCGGTGCTAATGTTACGGTTATGGCCCGTAATGAAGCCAAACTTAAAGACTTTGTTTCATCTCTTCCGGTCATCAATACTGATCAGAAACATGGATATCTGGTAGCGGATTTTTCAGATTTTGAAAGTTATAAGAAAATTATAGGAGGATTTTTTAATGATCATTCGGTAGATATTCTGGTGAATAATACCAACGGCCCGGAACCCGGCCTGGCAGCTGATAAAAACCCGGATGATTATCAGAAAGCATTTGATCTTCTTTTTAAAACCGTTTGTGAAACAACATTGCTGGCTTTGCCTCATATGATCCAACAGCAAAAAGGACGTATCATCAATGTTTCATCACTTTCAGTAAAAGAACCGATCGGAAATCTGGCCTTGTCCAATTCTATCCGTTCAGCAGTAATTGCGTGGGCCAAAACCCTTTCCAATGAAATTGCACAACACAATATCACGGTAAATAATGTCTTAACAGGATATTTTGATACTGAAAGAATTCAGAAACTGGTAGCTCATGAAGCTCAGCAAAGTGGCAATGCTGAAGAAGAAATAAAAAAGGCGAGGGAAAATAAGATTCCGATGAAAAGATTCGGACAGCCTGAGGAATATGGACATCTCGTGGCTTTTCTGGCTTCTGAATATTCAAATTATCTTACCGGAACAAGTATTCCTTTGGATGGAGGATTGAATAATACCTATTAAAACTTTACCATTTAGGAAATATAAATTCTTTTAAACCGCAAAAGTCACAAAAGTTTTTGAATTTGTTTCTAAGCTTACTATTTTGAGTATTAAAGTACACATAAGTTATTTGAAATCTTTGCTTTACTTCTTCTTATATGAACTTTTTGCAGCATTGTTTTTTAACTTAATTAAACTACGCCAAGACTTTTATGACTTTTGTGGTTTGAGAATAAAATAAGGTAAATGTAATAAACCCTTTGTTTCAGTTGTCATATACATATTGGAAAATATGATATGAAAAACTGGTCTTTTAAAAAATGGAACACCGTACTGGGATGGTTCCTTTTCGCTGTTGCGCTTATTACTTATCTTTCAACGATAGAACATTCTTTGAGTTTCTGGGACTGCGGGGAATATATTTCTTCAGCTGTAAAGCTGGAGGTAACTCATGCCCCGGGAGCCGCTTTATTCCAGATTGTGGGAGCGGCAGCGAGCATCTTTGCATTGGGAAATACTGAAAATTATTCTGTGGTGATCAATGCCATGTCAGCGTTATTCAGTGCATTTACCATTCTGCTGCTGTTCTGGACGATCACCCATTTTTTAAGACGGCTTTTGCATAAAGACTTTGAAGAGATTACAAAACACCAGGAAATTTCTATCCTTTTTGCCGGAGCTATCGGGACCTTATGCTTTACCTTTTCAGATACCTTTTGGTTTTCGGCTGTAGAAGGTGAGGTGTATGCAATGGCTTCGCTGTTTATTGCGTTGCTGGTATGGCTCATTACAAAATGGGAAAACGAATATAAAGCGATTGACAGTGAGAGATGGATCATCCTTATTTTCTTTATCACAGGTCTTTCCGTAGGAGTACATATGATGTGTATGCTGGCTCTTCCGGCAATATGTCTGGTGTATTACGCCCGGAATTATACCTTTTCGTGGAAAAGTTTTATCATCGCCAATCTTGTTACTTTGGGAATTCTTGCCTTCGTGTTCAAGATTATTTTCCCCTTGATTATGACCCTCTTTGGACAGCTTGAAATTTTCTTTGTGAACGGTTTAGGGCTTCCTTTCCATTCAGGGACAATTGCGGCGTTTGTTCTTATGGCCACAATAAGTTATTTCTTAATTAAGTATGCCAGAAAAACAAAAAAGAAGGTATACCAGACTGTGGTTTTATCCCTTGTTTACATGATCATTGGTTTCTCCTGCTGGCTGGTGATTCCGATAAGAGCCAATGCCAATCCGCCGATGAATCTTAATGATCCGGATACGGCTATCGGAATGAGAGATTATTATAACAGGGTTCAATATGGTGACTGGCCTACGATTTACGGGCAGAATTATACCGCTTTTCTCGACAAAAACGGGCTGGAAAAAGAGGAAGACGGAAGTTATAAAAGAGACATCACCGGAGATATTTATGAAAAAGATGAAAAAACCGGAACTTACAGAAAAACCGGAGAAAGATTCAACTATGTTTTTAATAAATCTCACATAAGTTTTATGCCAAGGATGTTCAATGAAGATAAAGAAGTGATGGCTAATTATATCTCTTTGTATGGAGCTCCTGATTTTACCTTCAATTACGATAATGAAGATGTGGCAGACAATCCTGAGGCTAAACGTATTTTTGAAGAACTGAGAGCAAAATATGAAGGAGATTCTATCACTGCAGAAGATTATCTGAAAGTAAAACCTTATGATTTGATTAAGGTACAGCGCCCTTCATTTGCTCAGAATATGGATTATTTTATTTCTTTCCAGAACGGATATTACTTTGTGAGATACCTGATGTGGAATTTTGTTGGAAGACAGAACGATCTTCAGGGACATATGGAAAATACCAACGGGAACTGGATTTCAGGATTTTCTTTTATTGATAATGCTCTGTTGGGTGATCAGGATCATATGCCTGCTCAATTTAAAAATGAAAGTACCGTAAAGTTTTTCTTTTTACCATTGATTCTGGGTTTGATTGGTTTCTTTTTCCAGCTGAACAGAGATTTTGGAAGATTTTATGCCATCCTTTCACTGTTTATTCTGACCAGTGTGGGAATTGTTTTCTATACCGGAGTAAAACCGTTTGAAGTGCGGGAAAGAGACTATGCCATGGTAGGTTCATTCTATGCCTTTGCCGTGTGGATCGGCCTGGGAGCCGGAGCCATCCTTTGGCTGATCCAGTCTAAGATTAAATCCAATGCAGCCAACATTATACTGGGAGCTGTATTGCTGGGAATCCCTTTTATGATGGGATTTCAGAATTATACTTCCCATGACAGAAGCAAAAAAACGGCAGCCCGCGATTATGCCTATTCATTTTTACGGTCATTGCCTAAAGATGATATCATTTTTATTTATGGTGATAATGATACTTTTCCGGTGTGGGCTATTCAGGAAACAGAAAGATTCAGGGATGATGTGAAAACAGTCAACTTTACCCTTTTGGCCACTCCCTGGAATATTGATCAGGTGAAAAGAAGAACCTACAATGCCATGGGAATTCCGGGTGAGCTGACCCATGAAGAATATAGAGACGGTGTCAATGATCAGGTGTATCTGATGAAAAAAGAAGATTGGGAAGGACTTTTCCAGATGCTGAAAGAGCAGGGAGCGCCGGACACGGCTTTCCAGGAGTTCAGAAAATACCTGACTCAGGATTCAATGACCCTGAAGGATGCTATAAAATTCCTGAAATTACAATCGTCCGAAAAAGATGAATTGCTGAAAATGTACTTCGGCGAACAACAATATGAAAAATACAATATTATTCCTGTCAGTAAATTTATTCTTCCTGTCAACAAAGAAAATGCCGTAAAAGCAGGAATTATTAAGCAGTCCGATCTTCCGGGTACTGTGGATCACATTATGATCAATTATGAAGCAAATACCCTTTATAAAAGCAATCTGATGATGCTGGATATGCTGGCCAATTTCGACTGGAAGCGCCCGATCAGTTTCTCTTCAGGCGGAATGTATGAAAGCGAAAATATTTTTTATCTGGATGAATATCTGCAGTTTGACGGTTTCAGCTACAGACTGGTTCCCATTCATACGCCTCAGGGGCCTGATGGAGACAAAGGAAGGGTAGATGCCCAATCTCTTTATCAGGTGGTGAAAAATTTCAGATGGGGAAATTTTAAAGATCTGAGTATTTATTATGATGAAACAGCTACGTCAAATATTTTGGGCTACAGAATGTCGGTGAGCAGAGCTGTATCTGCACTTGTGGCAAGCGGGCAGAAAGCGAAAGCACTCGAGTTACTGGAACTTGCAGCAAAAGAAATTCCTGCTGAAAAATACAACGATCCACGTTCACTGAGCGTCATGGTTACCGGATATATTGTTGCAGGGCAGGAGCAAAAGGGACTTCAGCTGGCAGAAAATCTTAAAAAAGGAATATTTGAAGAATACGATTATTATCAAAGTCTTACTCCTTCATTTAAAGCAATGGCAAAAAGACAGATGAGGTCCAAACCGATGGAATACGCATTGGTGGTTTCCGCTGTTACTGAAGGCTACAAAAAGCTTGGGCAAAATGAAAAAGCACATGCATATCTTTTAAAAGCAATGGAGCCTATTGATAAAAAATTCAATGTCTTTATAAAAGGGCTTCAGCAGATGGACAAAGAAAGAGCAGGGAAAGAAGCTGAAAATATACGCCAGATCGCTCCCTTTTATCAGTATTTATTCAATGTTATGGAACCTTTTGATTCCACCTATTCCAGAAAAAAAGAAATTGAGATTACCAATGCGATGATAAAAGTGACACAGTAATAATCAGTGATAAAGCCTTTAAGCATAATGTTTAAAGGCTTTTATTTAATTCATGGTGTCCAATTTAATCTGTAAAATTCTGAATGGCTTTATTGCTCTTCCTTAAATCAGAAGGTCTGGATTGGGTAAACTCATGGAAGGTGTCGCTAAAGGCACTTATTGAGCTGTATCCAACATCATCCGCTATTTCATTGATAGGTTTATCGGTATTTAAAAGCAGTTCAATGGCTTTAATGATTCTTAATGTTTTCAGGTACTGCAGAAAAGAAATGTCCATATCCGCTTTGAACAGGCGGGACAAAGAGCGTTCACTCAAACCAAATTTACTGCTTACATTAGCCAGAGTCAGTTTTTCCCCGATATTCCATTCCAGATAAGATACAATCCGCATCATTTGTTTATTATGGGTGGCGGGAAGAATAATAGGCAAGGGCTGTTGATGGGTTTTAGGAAGGATCTTTTTTAATGCTACCAGAAATTCAAAGTTTTCATCTTTTGCAGTTACATGCTTTTCATCCCATATTTCAGAATATTTGATCATCTGAATCAGCAGTTCGGATGCAGGGTATATTCCTAATCTGTTATAGAAAGGATCTGAAAAATCATCGTGGGCATAAAAATAAAGGGAACGCAGGACTGTGGCTGTATGTCCGATCTCTAAAATATGTTCCATTCCCTGCGGAATCCAGAAAAAGTGTCTTGCCGGTACCACATAGGTCCTGTTATCAATCGTAATATAGGCGATGCCGCCTTCCACATAACTCAGCTGTCCTTTTGTATGCTTGTGAAAAGGAATCAGTTTTTCAGATTTTTCGTGCATGACAAATACACTTTTATCATCTTTATCAATGTCCGGAAGCGCAGCAATTAATCCCATAAAAAATTTAAAATCCCAATAAGAATACAAATATAATCATTTGGCCGGAATCATGTAAAAGTTGACTATTTTAGATAAATAAAATTTCCGGATTGCCAATAAATTTGCAGTGCAATAATTCAAAAATTCAAATGAAAATTTATGTCGCCGGGTTGCTGATGTTTGGAGTTTTCTCCATCGTATCAGCGCAAACCGGCAGTCCAGCAAAGGATACCATACGACTCTCCCTGAAGGAAGCATGGCAGAAAGCGGAGGAAAACAGCCGCCATATCAGAATCAATACCATTAATGTAGACATTGCCGAAGCCGAAGTAAAAGATGCAAAAAGAGAGCGCCTCCCGGAAATAGAAGTTAAAGGCTCTGCTGAAAAAGCTTCCAACATTCCTATCTATGAAAACGGAATCTTTTCCAAACCAACCCAGCATGAAGTTATCCATACGCTTTACAGAGCCGGAGCAGATTTTTATCTGAATATTTATAACGGAAACAAACTGAATCTTAAGATTAAGGAAAATCAAACGCTTCAGAAAATTAAGGATATCCGGAAAGAACAGTCCGTTTCAGATATTCACTACAAAACAGCATCACTTTATCTGGAATTACAGAAAACCTTAATCTTCAGAGATCTTATCAAGCAGGATATTGCTGATCAGAAAACACAATTAAAAGAAATACAGACTCTTTATAAAAACGGAGTGGTTTTAAAAAGTGATGTTTTAAGGATTGAACTTGAACTTTCAAAACGGAAAATGGCACTGGTGACCATAGAAAATGATATCCTCATCGCCATGCAGAAACTGAATATCATTCTTGGAATTCCGGATGAACAGGTTGTTATTCCTGAAGCACCGTTTAATCAGTGGAATGAGAATACAACGTACAACGAATACCTGAAACTGGCATTGGATCATTCTTTTGATTACCACGTTTCTGAGCAGCAGACAGCGCTGAGTATCATCAAACTGAAACAGGTAAAAGCGAATGTAAGGCCTAAAATAGGAATGTATGGCGAATTTTATTATGCCAATCCACAGATTTTTCTTTATCCGTACAATCCGTATTGGTATTCATTGGGGATTGTGGGAATTAAAGCTTCATTTTCCATCTCTTCTCTTTACCACAATACCCATAAGGTAAAGGCAGCCCAGCTGGAGTTTGAAAAAGAAGAGGAAGTGCACAGGGATACTGAAGATAAAGTAAGACAGCAGGTAAAAGAAGCTTATCTGCGTTACCAGGAAGCTTTGGAACAGATAAAAGTGGCAGAAGCCAATGTCGCTCAGGCAAAGGAAAATGCACGTATTATCAAAAATACTTACTTCAGCCAGACTTCCCTTATTACAGAACTGCTGGATGCAGATATACAGCTGCTTCAGACAAAATTTGAACTGGAAGCGGCTAAAATTATGGCACAGAACAATTATTATTTATTACAAAATATTACAGGCGTTTTATAAAACAATGAAAAAAAAATACACTCCCACCGATAGAATGATCACGAAGATCACAGGATGGATTTCAGTTGTAATCGTTGCTGCACTTGCAGTGTGGGGCGGGTTTACCCTAAAAAATTATTATGCCTATGAGCAGACCAATGATGCGCAGGTTCAGGAATATGTAAATCCTATTATTTCAAGAGCCGGAGGATTTATTGTTGCCGTAAAATTTGAGGAAAATCAGGAAGTAAAAAAGGGCGATACTCTTTTAATCATTGATAACCGTGAATATGTCCTTCAGGAAAAGCAGACTCAGGCAGCCCTTCAGAAAGCCCGTGCCCAACTGAGAGTATTGGAAAGTACTACAGGAACTACAGAAAAGGAAGCTGCCGCAGCGATGGCCAAGGTGGATGCCAATAAAGCAAAAGTCTGGAAACAGCAGCTTGATTATAACAGGTATAAAAAACTGTATGATGAAGAATCTGCTACCAGACAGCGACTTGAAGATGTGAAAGCAACACTTGATGTCAACGAAAGTGATTATAAATCTTCACAGGATAATTATGCAGCTTCTGTATCCAAGATTAATGATATACGGGCAGAAAAAGCCGTGGTTTTGGCAGAAATTGCAAGACTGGAAGCATTGCTGGACCGTCACAAATTGGATGTAAGTTATACAGCTGTCACTGCTGCTTATGATGGAAGAATGGGACGACGAACCGTAGAAGTAGGCCAGATGATTGATGCCGGAGAAACGCTGGCATTCATTGTCAATAATGAAACTGATAAATGGGTAGTGGCTAATTATAAAGAAACCCAGATCAGGGATATGCATATCGGCGATCATGTGAAAATTGTGGCGGATTCTTATCCCGACAGAGAATTTAAAGGAACCATTATTTCACTTTCTCCTGCAACAGGCTCAAGCTTCTCATTGCTTCCACCGGATAACTCCACCGGGAATTATGTCAAGATTGTACAGCGTATTCCTGTGAGAATAAGACTGGATGGGCAAAGAAGAGAAATTAATATTCTGAAGGTGGGAATGAACGTGAATGTATACGCTAATAAAAAGCATTCCAATGGCTAAAAGACAAATGCCTTATTTCAAAAAATGGGCTCCGGAATGGTTGGTGAAGATTATTCTTTTTTCAATGACACTTCCGGGGATCATTATCTTTTTTCTGCCATTGTCTAATGTGAATGCTGCAGCCGGATATTATGGATGTGAACCAGCGGATATTCAGTTTTCAGTAGCCTTGTTTTATGCCGGATATGTAGGGTTTTATAGTCTGGAAAGAAGGTTTTTCAGTTTTCTAGCCGCAAAAGAATATTTTCTTCTTTTTACCACACTGCAAATTCTGGCCTGCCTGGTATGCTATTCTACCCGTGAAATTTATATTCTGTTTCCGGTGCGTTTTATGCAGGGAATGTTGTTTGCCGGGAATGTAAACCTTTCACTAACCCTTATTTTCACCCGGCTGAGTAGTGAAAGAGCAAGGGAGATTAGCTTTTCAGTGTTTTTCGGGATCTTAATTTGTGCTTTACCATTTAATAACCTTATAACCGCCGACCTCATAGATTCGTATAATTTTAATATCGTCTATAAAACAGCCATATTCTCATATCTTCCGGGACTTATTTTCCTCACTCTGGCAATGAGCAACTACAGAACCCATGCAAGATTTCATCTCTATAAACTCGACTGGCAGAGTTTTGGACTGTTCAGTATGATGCTGGTGCTCATAGGATATATAAGCATTTTCGGGCAGGAATATTATTGGCTGGAAGATAGCCGGATTTTAGGAAGTGTCATCGGAATTATTGCTTTAGCAGGAATATCCATATTCCGTCAGCAAGCCATTAAAAGGCCTTATATTGATCTGCGTGTTTTCAGATACCGGAATTTTAAAGTAGGTCTGCTGATTCTTTTTGTGATGTATATCTGCAGGTTTGCTTCAGGAATTGTCAATAATTATTTTGCATCGGAGCTGCATCTGGACCCATTCCATATATCCTATATTAATATTTTCAATCTTGCAGGATTGGTTATGGGAGTCATTATTGCCTGCTGTATGGTTTTGCAGAAAAAAAATATACGGTATATCTGGGGTCCGGGTTTTTTAATGCTGCTCATTTTTCATGCGGTCATGTATTATTCTTTTGATGTTCAGGCTGATGAGTTTAATTACTATATCCCATTATTTATTCAGGGATTGGGTGTGGGATTGATTATGGTTCCGACGATTATCTTTATTATTTCGTCAGTTCCTGCAGCCATTGGCCCTTCTGCTGCGGCAACAGCATTAGCAATACGGTATCTTGGATTTTGTATCAGTATTGCCCTGATCAATTTTTTTGAACTGTTTGAGAAAAGCCGTCATTATAATGCCTTTCAGGATCATCTAAGTGCTGTCGATCCGGAAGTTAAAAGCTTTCTCCATCAGCAGACTACTAAGCTTATTGCTCGAGGAATGCCGGAAGATAAGGCTGTTAAAGCTGCCAATAAGCTGTTGATTGGCAGAATGAATGTTCAGGATCATGTCCGTTTTGCGATGGATTATTATGAAATGATGGTATGGCTTCTTGCAGCCTCACTGTTATTGATTTTCCTTTTCCCATATCTTAACCGCACTGCTCTTTATTTAAAATCACGCAGATTATCTCCTGCGTAAAGAGAACTTTAATGTTAATCATCGAAAAAGTATAGCTTGTCAGCTAATTTTATAGTAGAGTGCTGAGACTGTCTGATAAAGCAGTCTCTTTTATTTTGATAAAGAATAGCAATTACTTCTGGCCGGAATTGTATGTTTTTTGTCATTGCAGACAAAATCCATTCTCTCTACATTTGTACTCATACAGAACGAGATATGAAGAAAGAAAGGCGGAAAACAGGAATGAAAAATATAGTGCTTTTAGCATTGCCGGAGGTACAGCTGCTTGATATTGCCGGACCATGGGATGTTTTTACATCAGCAAACCGTTTTTTAAATGATAAACAGGATTCCGGTTATCATGTGTATCTGGTATCCGGAACTTCAGAAAAAATAATATATTCAGGTTCAGGAATGCCTTTATCATGCAGCCATACTATTTATGATATTGATTTTCCTGTAGACACTTTACTGGTGGCAGGTACCACGTTGAATGTGCTGGATGAGGTCAATCCGGATATTTATCATTACCTTCAAAATATAGCTCCCGACGTGAGACGAATGGGATCTGTCTGTGTAGGGGCGTTCATCCTTGCCAAAGCGGGTCTGCTGGATGGCAAACAGGTAACTACTCATTGGAAGTTCGCAGATACTTTACAGAAATCTTATCCAAAATTGGATGTGAATATTAATCCTTTTTTTATCCGTGACAGGCCAATTTATACTTCAGGAGGTGTTTCTTCAGGGATGGATCTTGCATTGGCTCTATTGGAAGAAGACTTTGGAAAACCTTTGGCGGCCGAAGTTGCCCGTCATCTCGTCCTGTATCTAAAAAGATCCGGAGCACAGTCTCAGTTTGGAAATGCATTACCGGAATATGAAATAATGTCTCCTTTTACAAAACAAATCCGTGATTTATTGAAAGATAAGCTTGGAGAAGCTATTACGGTGGAGTATATGGCAGAGTTCCTGAACATGAGTGTCCGTAACTTTTCCAGGGTATTTGTAAAAGAGTCAGGAATGACTCCCGGCAGATTTCTCGAAAAAATGAGGCTGGATCAGGCTAAAAATATGCTGGAATATACTGATATGAGCATCGATATGATAGCTGATAAATGTGGATTTAGTAATGCTGTTTCTCTCAGCCGCTTATTTCTTAAAAACATTTCCCTCTCTCCGGCACAGTACAGGAAGTCATTCAAGACTACAGGATAATAGCTTTTTCTTATTGATTTTACATAAAACTGGCAATCATCAATTGTCAGCAGGGAAGACCTGTGCCATGATCTGAAAATAATAATCTTAAATAATAAAATTATGAATCACGTACAAAACAGCAAGACAATGAATGTAGCATTTTTAATCTATGATCAGGTGGAAGCACTTGATTTAAATGGCCCTTTAGATGTTTTTGTTAAGGCGAATGTTCTGGAACCCGGCAGCTACAATTGCTTTACCGTCGGGAAAACAAAAGATCCGGTAAATATGGAGGCGAACACAATGGCTCTTATTCCTACCTACGATATCCATACATGCCCTCAACCGGATATGATTGTCGTTCCGGGAGCAAATCCTGAATACATTATGCAATATATTCAGGACAGGGACTTTCGGGAAACTGCCCTGAAATGGATTGAAAATCATTATGATGCAGGAACAGTTGTATTTACGGTATGTACCGGAAGTATGCTTCTGTCAGGGACAAAAATGCTTGCTGATTATGATGTTACTACGCATCATATGTTGTTGGATGCACTTGAACAGCATAATCCGGAAACCAATGTAATCAGGAATATACGGTATATTGACCAGGGCAGCCTGATAACTACGGCAGGTATCACAGCCGGGATAGATGCCGCCCTTTATCTGGTTGGAAAACATCTCGGACAGAAAACGGTGAACACTATTATAGAGATTTTTGAATATCAGAATGCAAAATCTGGAAACTTAGCGTAAAAGAGAATCTGTTGATTTGCAAATTTCGCCGATCTCTGATCGGCGAAATTTATATTTTAGATTGAGGTCTACTGACGAAAACTGAGTACTTTAATACAAAGAGGAATAAAACCAATTGACACCGCAATATAAACAGCAATCCGAATATAGTTAAGGGTTTTCCAAAGTGAAATTCTGGTTATGATTTCCTGTGAAACGGAAGTGGCGGATGCCAAGTTCTGAAACTGTATAATGTTCGGAGCAAAAAAAGCTAATGTCCAGAATCTTACAGCTGCGTGAATAATGAGTAAAATCAAAAGCCAGTTCCTTACCGGATCAATTTTCCAGCAAAAAGCAATCGCAAGGATAAAGGTTATTTCATGCAAAGAGTGAAGGATGATCCAAAAAAACTTCAGGCTTACTCCATTTCCGTCCTGAAGCAGCTTCAATGTATCGGGTGGGGAAGAAGCCCATTTGGGTACAAAGAGCAGGGTTTCGAAAATCTGTGCCCCGTTCATAAGAAAATAAAGTAATGTTGTAATGCAAAGCCAGATTTCTGCGCGGGTTATATAAGTAGCAGTTAAACTTTCCATGGTCGTGTATTGATTTATGGGTTATTTAAATGATCTGTTGTTTCTTTCATAAGAAGGGTAGCTTCCCTGAAATAACGTTCAATAGTTTCTATTTCCTTTTTAGAAAAAGTGGAAACGAGTTTCATGGTTTTTTGCTGCAGCTCTTCAAAAATAGGACCGAGTAATTTCATGCTCTTTTCTGTATTCGGGATGATCATTACTTTTCTGCGGTCTTCTTTGATGAACTGTCTTTTAAGAAGTTCTTTTTTTTCCAGACGGTCAATTAAACCTGTAACAGCGCCGGTTGTAAGACCTGTCAGCTTAGATATTTCACCCGCTGTTATGGATTCGTATTGCAGAATAAGCCCCAGATATTTATGATCTGTGCTGGAAAGCCCTGCTTTTCTGGCAATGGCCTCGTGCATAAAGATTGAGGCGTCAGAATAGGCTCTGCTGGCTTCACGGAAATTTTGTATATTACTTTTAGTCATTAATTAAATTATTTTATAATTATCTTAGTTGCTAAGATATTGTTGTTTTTTGATTTATCAAAATAAATTTTTTGCTAAAAAAATGATATTATCCGTCAGCTACTATTATTGCTGGGAATTTGAATTTAAAAAAGATAACAGCGTAATTAATTTATAAACAGGTGTTTGACTTTTTTGATGCAAATTTTATAATAAAAAAGCTTTGAAAAATTTGGATTTAAAGAGGGTTTTCCTATCTTTGCAGTCCCTTAAACAAAGGGATTTACTTGAAAAAGTAAGTGGCCGACTCGGTAGCTCAGCTGGTAGAGCAATACACTTTTAATGTATGGGTCCTGGGTTCGAATCCCAGCCGGGTCACAATATTAAAGATGCAAAAAATAAAGCATCAGAAAAACACAAAAAAAACCTGCAAATTATTTTTGCAGGTTTTTTATTTATAGTGTTTGCTATAATGTTTCAAATGGCCGGTTATTATAAATTTGAATTAACGACCAGTTTGATTGTTCTCATTCTATTGCCATTGAAATCAGCAATATCTTTACTCTTCATTTTTGGGTTTAAAATTTCTCCCTACTCCCTGACGGAGAAATGTAATTTTTCCTTGTACTTTTTTTGCTTTTTCAAGGACCTCCAATGCTTTTGTTCTTTCGTTAACTTTGCCAGCATGTGTTATATTGTCCTGACGTTCATTTTTTTTCATGTATCAATATAGTGAATTTATTTGACAAAAACAAATTATTGATAATAAGGATGTTTCAAATTTTAAGAAAATAAATTGATTTACTGATCGGACCACGAGTAACAAAGGATTTACTGCAGTTCTTATTTTTTTCTTGAAGCCTTTTGATTCATTTTTAAGATTTATAGTAAGAACCTGCTCAGATATGTGAAATTTTTGTGTCTGATATTGTAAAAGTTAGCGGAAGCACAGACATAATATGTCCGGGAAGTATTGTAAATAAAGAAAAAGTTTCTATCTTTGCAGTCCCTTACAGAAAGGGATTTACTTGAAAAAGTAAGGGCCGACTCGGTAGCTCAGCTGGTAGAGCAATACACTTTTAATGTATGGGTCCTGGGTTCGAATCCCAGCCGGGTCACTTATGAGGACAAATCATTTTATGAATGGTTTGTCCTTTTTAGTTTTCGTTATTTGTTGTCTGCCAAATGTATGTTGCAATCCGAAGCTATTCAACGATATTTTAATAATAAAAGCATCCAGAACGAACAGTATACAACCGATATAAATAGCAACTTTTGTTTTTATATCGGTTGTATATTGTAATGCTATTGTGGTCCAATATCTACTTTTTTACATTGCCGGATCTTCCCTGCGTATTGTGCGCACTATCTGAAACTGCCGCATTGATATTGCCTGTGCCGTTACCCGTATTATTATTGCTCGTTTTTCTTCCCCCAACGTGATTTTTTGTATTAATACTATCATTACCCGTTGTAATGTCTTGAGTATCCCTGACCGCAGATGCTGCTGTATCAGAATAATTTCTTTGCGTGTTGACTGAATCGGTAACGGGGGTACTACTTGTTGTGTCCTTCTTTTTACAGGCCAGAATCATAAAACCGGCTGCTGATATTGATAAAACTAATTTTTTCATAGGATTTTATTTTGGTGTTTGTATTTAATCAAATTTCGATATTTAAGCCCGGCAGTGATATGAGCAGGATCATAATAATGCAGATCCAAAGGTGTATTAATGAACTGTGTATGATTTTCAGCCTGTCTTGAGACAGTTTTTTTTATAAACAGTTGTCTGTATTCTATTATATGCTGTCTGGAATGCCTTCTAACAGGTAAAGATTAAAAATAAAACAAAAAATAGTTTATTTGTAAACTTATATAAGTATATTTGTATACTAATTTGTTTGATATGAATTTTGAACTTATAAAATCAGTGGTGGAACTCGTTCAGCAATTTATGGAACAAAATGAAGGTAAAAATCTATACAGCAATGACCTTCATGGTTTTACAGAATGGATCAATGCTGCCCATCAGCAGGACTTTGAAAATCCTGACTGGATAGGGAAGGATTCAGGAAGAAGCTCAGACAGTATTATAAATACTTTGCTGATCAGAATGAACAGATATGCAAAGTCTTATTCCAGATCGGCAGTTGGCAGTTCTGTTTTTTCCAGTCAGGATGACTTCATTTATCTTATCAGTTTGAAGAATATGGGAGCAATGCCAAAAATGCAATTGATAAAACATAATGTACATGAGAAATCTGCAGGTATACTTATTATTAACCGGCTGCTCCATAATGGCTGGATTGAACAGGCGGTTTCCTCAAAAGATAAAAGAATAAAAAATATACAGATCACTGAGAAAGGGCTGGCGATACTGGATGAACATATGGAGGAAATCCGCAGGGCTTCCAGGGCTGTTGTAGGAAATCTTACCCATGCTGAACAAATGCTCCTCATTGCAGTACTTTCCAAATTGGATGAATTTCATGATTCTTTTTACCGTATGAATCTGGAAACAAGAGATCTGCTGAACACCGTATATAAAAAGTTAAACTGATTGCGTAGTGAAAATGTCTTTAAACAACTGTTAAAAAAATGACGATGAGTACTGAAAAATCAAGAAAAAGAATAGCGGTAATAGGTTCAGGGTTCTCCGGGCTCTCTGCGGCTGCTTATGCGGCAAAGGCCGGAAATGAAGTGCATGTTTTTGAAAAACATAATCAGCCGGGAGGACGTGCAAGGCAATTTAAAACGGAAGAAGGCTATGTGTTTGATATGGGGCCGAGCTGGTATTGGATGCCTGATATTATCGAAGGTTTTTTCAGTGATTTCAACTGTAAAGCAGCTGATTATTTTAAACTGGTATCCTTAGATCCTCAGTTTGAAATGGTTTTTTCAGAAGAAAAGATTTCAGTTCCTGAAAAAAATGAAGACATCCGTGAGTTATTTGAAAATACAGAGGCCGGATCGGGTAAAAAGTATGATCAATTTATGCAGTCTGCCCGATTTAAATACGAGGTCGGCATGAAAGACTTTGTGACAAAGCCCTGTTACAGCTGGCTGGAATTTGCTTCTTTAAAAATAGCGGGCAGTGCATTGAAGCTTGATCTTTTAAGTAATTTCAGGAAATACGTTTCAGGATATTTTTCTGACCCGAAACTCAGATCTCTGATGGAATTTCCGGTGATATTTCTGGGTGCTTCGCCCCGTGATATTCCGGCACTTTACAGCCTTATGAATTATGGAGGATATGTGTTGGGAACAAAATACCCTATGGGAGGTTTTTATCAGCTTGTTATGGCGATGAAGGACGTAGCGGAAAAACAGGGAGTGACTTTTCATTTTAATCATGATGTTCAGAAGCTGAACACAGAAAACGGGAAAGTAGTGTCATTAACGGCAGGGGATAAAGACTACGAATTTGATGCAGTTATTGCCTCATCAGATTACCATCATACGGAAACACTAATTCCTAAATCTCTGAGGAACTATAATGATGCCTACTGGAAGACCAAAACCTTTGCTCCTTCATGCCTGATCTATTACCTCGGAATCAAAGGGAAAATCTCTGATTTAAAACACCATACCTTGTTCTTTGAAAATGAGCTTGATAATCATATAGACTGTATTTATGTCAATAAAAAATGGCCTTCGAAACCCCTTTTTTATGCGTGCTGTCCTTCAAAAACAGATCCCGGTGTAGCTCCGGAAGGCTGTGAAAATCTCTTTTTACTATTGCCTCTGTCGCCAGGAATACACGATGAGGAAGCTGTAAGAGAAAAATACCTCAAGGAAATGCTTGAAAGAATCGAAAAGCATACAGGAGAAAATGATCTTATTTCCAGAATTGAATACAAAAGAAGCTACTGTGTGAGTGACTTTATTTCGGATTATAATGCTTATGAGGGGAATGCTTACGGACTGTCCAATACTTTATCGCAGACTGCTGTCCTGAAACCTAAAATAAGAAACAAAAAGATCAGTAATCTTTTTTATACCGGGCAGTTAACGGTTCCCGGGCCCGGAGTTCCTCCATCCGTTATCTCCGGGAAGATTGTTGCGCAAGAGGTTAATAAACTAAAATAAAATAATATGAAAAAGTTGTTTGATGAATTGTCTTACGAGGTCAGTAAGTGCACCACTCAAAAATACAGTACCAGTTTTTCATTAGGAATATTGGCTCTGAAGCCTTCTATCAGACCTGCCATTTATGCTGTTTATGGGTATGTACGCCTTGCGGATGAAATTGTTGATAGCTTTCATGGATATGATAAAGAAAAGCTGTTGAAAAGATTAAAAGCAGAAACGTACGATGCATTACAGCAGGGAATATCACTCAATCCTATCTTGCATTCGTTTCAGGAAACCGTGCGTCAGTATGATATCAATATTCAATTGATCGATCAGTTCCTGCACAGCATGGAGATGGATCTGCAAAAAATAGATTATAATTCAGATCTCTATAATGAATATATCTACGGCTCTGCTGAAGTAGTGGGACTTATGTGTCTGCAGATATTTACAGGAGGTGATAAGCAGCAATTTGAAAAACTTAAACCATTTGCTATGAAACTGGGTTCCGCTTTTCAAAAGGTTAATTTTTTACGTGATCTGAAAGATGATTACCAGATTTTGGGCAGGACTTATTTTCCATCATTGAATATGTCTGTCTTTGATAATACTGTTAAAGCTCAGATCGAAAAAGAAATTGAAGAAGAATTTAAAGAAGCATTGCAGGGTATCAGGAAACTTCCGGGTTCTTCTAAGTTTGGAGTGTATCTCGCATACAGGTACTATCTGTCATTATTTGAAAAAATAAAGAAAACAAGTTCCCAGCATATTTTGCAGCAAAGAATCAGGATTGCCAATTCGCAGAAATTATTGGTTGCATTTAAAAGTTATATAAGATACAAATCTGCTTATTTCTGATCACTCATTTGTTTGGAAGATGGTTTAGAATTTAATTCAATAAAAAAATAACGATGTACAGATTATATAGAGAACAACATTTGAATTGTGATATCGAGACCGCATGGAAATTCTTTTCCTCTCCTCATAATTTATCTGAAATAACACCTAAAAGTATGAATTTTGTGGTGCTTTCAGATATACAGGACGAACCTATTTTTGAGGGTATGGAAATAGATTATACCGTCTCTCCGGTATTGGGAATCCCGATGAAATGGAAAACGATTATCAGCCAGGTAAAAGAAGGCAGAAGTTTTACAGATTATCAGAAAGAAGGACCTTATAAGCATTGGAACCATTTTCATGAGTTCATTCCTGATCAGAACGGGGTATTAATGAAAGATACTGTATTTTATGAACTTCCTTTGGGAATTCTTGGAAGGGCTGCTCATGGTTTATTTGTTAAAGAAAAGCTCAAAAACATTTTCGATTTCAGATACAGCGTTCTGAATGATCTTTTTAACCGCAAACATCATTAACATGAATTTTCTGATCGTTTTACTTGTTTTTATTTCCATGGAAGGAGCCACATGGCTTATTCACAGGTATATTATGCACGGTTTTCTATGGAATCTGCATAAGGATCATCATGATCATAGCAACGATGGAAAACTTGAAAGAAATGATCTGTTCTTTTTCATTTTTGCCAGCCCTGCTATTGCTTTGTTATATGCAGGAGTAAGGCAGGAATTCAGTTATCTGTTTTTTGTCGGTTTGGGCATAAGCCTTTACGGGATGGCCTATTTCTTTGTTCATGATATTTTTATTCATCAGAGAGCAAAAGTTTTTACCAAAACAAAGAATCCGTATTTCCTTGCTATCAGGCGTGCCCATAAACAGCACCACAAACATTTGGGGAAAGAAAAAGGAGAGTGCTTCGGCTTTTTGTGGGTTCCTATGATTTATTTTAAAATGTATTTCAATAAAAAATGATGCAATACACTTACATACTGATCAATTTTTTCACCGTCATCATCTGCTTTTTGGCTTCTTTTGACCGTAGGATACAGTTTAATCAACTTTTCCTGAAGTTTTTCATGTCGTCCACTATTGTAGCAGTTCCTTTTATACTATGGGATATATGGTTCACCGCAAAAGGAGTGTGGTGGTTTGATTACCGTTACACATTAGGATTTAAAATAGCAGGGCTTCCTCTGGAAGAATGGCTGTTCTTTTACTGTATTCCTTTTGCTTGTGTTTTTACATACTACTGCCTGGAAAAATTTTTTACATTCAATCGGGCAGACCTCTTTAATAATCTGATTGTTTTTACCTCAGTTATTGTTCTCAGTGTTGTGGGACTTCTTTACTACGACAGGATCTATACTTTGCTGACCATCATTGTAACAGTGCTTACGCTTTCTTATCTGCATTTTATTGCCAAAAAAGAATGGATCGGTAAAGCAAGTTTTGTATATCTGGTTTTGATGCCCGGATTTTTTGCAGTGAATGGAATCCTGACGGGATCTTTTATTCCGTCACCTGTTGTGAACTACAATCCTGGTGACTTTTTAGGCGTCAGAATGGGAACTATTCCTGTTGAAGATGCTGTCTATGGTTACAGTCAGTTTTTACTCAATATTTACTTCTTTAAAAAAATAACTAAAAATGAAAAATAGAATCATTCTTACATTATTACTAAGCTTCGGGCTGTTAAACAGTTTGACTTCCTGTTCTTCCATGCCCGAAAAAGCGCAGCCTGTTGACCAGTTTGATGTGAACCGGTATTTGGGGACATGGTACGAGATTGCCAGATTTGATTATCGCTTTGAAAAAGACCTTGACAATGCAATCGCCCAGTATAGCCTTACTGAAGACGGAAATGTAAACGTAGTCAACAGCGGATATAATTTTAAAAAGGATAAATGGGTTTCTGCCAATGGTACTGCTAAATTCAGAGGAGAAAAAAATGTGGCAGCTCTGAAAGTGAGTTTTTTCGGGCCTTTTTATGCCGGATATAATGTAGTTGCCCTGGAAGAGTACAAATATGCACTGATTGCAGGAAAAAATCTGGACTATCTCTGGATTCTTTCCCGTGAAAAAACTATTCCTGAAAACATAAAGCAGAAATTTATCAGCAAGGCGCAGGAAATAGGGTATGATACCTCTAAACTTATCTGGGTGAAGCAGGATAAGAAAAGTCCTTTTGATAAATAAATTCTCAAATTTAATAAAATCGAAACGTATGCTTAGAATACAGGCTCAATCAAAAATACCCACAGATTACGGACTATTCACTATATATGCATTCTCGGAAAATGAAAAAGACTGGAGTCCGCATTTGGTTCTGGTAGCAGAAAATACAGATTATGATAAGACTGTTAATGTCCGCTTTCATTCTGAATGTATTACAGGAGAAGTTTTTCATTCTAAAAAATGTGAATGCGGTCAGCAGCTTGATGCAGCAATGAAATATATGTCTGAAAAAGGAGGAATGATTGTTTATCTCCGTCAGGAGGGAAGAAATATTGGGATCATCAATAAGCTGAAAGCATATGCACTTCAGGAACAAGGATTAGATACTGTTGAAGCTAATCTCAGACTTGGCTTGCCTGCTGACGGAAGAAATTTTGATGTTGCCGTGGAAATGCTGAATCTGCTGGATGTTAAGGAAATCAATCTGTTAACCAATAATCCTGACAAGATTAAATCTGTTGAGAACAGCAGAATCATTCTCAAAAGCAGGATTCCTTTGGAAATTGATTCCAATGAGATCAATGCAGGCTATCTTGTTAAAAAGAAAGACTATTTTGGTCATTTTTTAGAAAGAATATAATGGACTCGGACAGGCGGAATATTTATTGATCTGTTTAATGCAATAATTATGGAAAAAATACTGCTTACAGGAGCAACCGGCTATATCGGTAAAAGAATGATCAGTGTGATTGCCGCGCAGGGATATAAAGTCGTTTGCTGCTGCAGGGATATCGGTCGTTTTACAAGAGATATGGATATCGACGAACAGTTCATTGAAGTTATTGAAGTTGATTTTCTGAAGCCGGAAACACTTAAAAATATTCCTGAAGATATTGCAGGTGCTTACTATCTGATGCATTCCATGAGCAATACTGCTGATTATGAAGACTCGGAAAAAAAATGTGCCGCCAACTTTTCCGGTTATATTGAGAAGACGCAATGTAAACATATTGTCTATCTTTCGGGGCTGGTAAATGAAAAAGAACTGTCAAAGCATTTGAATTCAAGGTACGAAGTTGAAAAAATTCTGATGGAATGCAGGGTTCCCGCGACAGTTCTTCGCGCAGGAATTATCATTGGGTCAGGAAGTGCATCATTTGAAATTATAAGGGATCTCGTTGAAAAACTGCCCGTCATGGTAGCTCCCAAATGGCTGTATACCCAATGTCAGCCAATAGGAATTGCCAACGTGCTCGATTTCCTGATTTTTGTTTTGTTTAAAGAAGCTGCTTATCAGAAAAATTTTGACATTGGATGTGATGATGTATTGACTTACAAAGATATGCTGTTGCAGTTTGCACAAGTAAGAGGTCTCAAAAGAACGATTTTTACACTGCCTGTAATGACGCCCAGACTGTCTTCGTACTGGCTCTATTTTATTACTTCAACCTCTTATAACCTGGCCAAAGCATTGGTTGGAAGCATGAAGGTAGAGGTGGTCTGCCGTCCCGAAAGTCTTGCTGAGATCAAATTAATTACCGGTGTGCAGCCGTTTTCATATGATACAGCCCTGAAGAGAACCCTTGCAAAAATTCAGGCCAATGAAATCATTTCCAGCTGGAAAGACAGTTTCATCAGCAGCCGTCATGATTCAACCTTGAAAGAATACCGGGATGTACCGAAATACGGTTGTTTTACGGATCTCCGGAGTGAAGAGTATGATGACAGGGAAGCCTGTATGAGCCGGGTTTTTCAGTTAGGAGGAGATTATGGCTGGTATGGGCAGGATCTTTGGAGAATAAGAGGATTTCTGGATAAGCTTGTTGGCGGCCCCGGACTGAGAAGGGGACGCAGGCATCCTTCAGACCTTAAAGATGGAGATGCATTAGACTTCTGGCGGGTTTTATATGCTGACCGTAAAGAAGGCAAGCTTATATTGTTGGCTGAGATGAAGCTGCCCGGAGAAGCCTGGCTGATGTTTAAAATTTACAGAAATAAGATCTGGCAAAAAGCTGTATTTCGTCCAAAAGGCCTTTGGGGAAGATTATATTGGCTCATGGTGCTGCCATTTCATGGCTTTATCTTCAAAGGAATGATAAGAAGCCTAAGCGGGAAGAAAAAATCTTAATTTTAAGAATATTTTAACATAATGTCTGTTTTTTAGGCATGAACATTGTTTATTTATATACCAAATACCTAAATATTATATTATGAATAATTCAGATTACAACAAAGCAGAAAATGCAGTAGACCAAACAGAAAACTCATTAAAAAATGCAGCTGATAATGCAAAATGGAAAATTAGTGAATTAGCGGATAAAGCTAAAGATTATATCAATGAAAAAAGAAATAATGATCAGGAAGCAACTCAGGAAGACTGGTTGGACAGAGTAAAATCAAATGTCGCAGATGCGTGGGAAGATATCAAGGATAAGGCAGATGAAGCATGGGAAAGCATGAAGGATGCCGCTGAAGATGTGAAGGCAGAATGGAGGAAAAAAACAAATTAAGGTTAGTTTAAAACAGATGGCCGGAATTTTTAAATTCCGGCCATCTGTTTTGTTTTATGGTTTATTTATAATCTATATTTAAAGAAATAAGATGAGTTTATGATAATGCAATCAATATACAGTTAGTATAAAATCCTGCGCCCCTCAAGTTTTATTATTTTATTATTCACCATTTTTTTTATCGTTCTGATGACGGTTTCAACCCTCAGCCCTGTAAGATCAGCAATTTGCTGACGGGTAAGTTCTATAGGAAAACAGTGCTGGCAGTCTCCGTCATGGTAGCTTTTCAGATAATCCATTACACCTTTCAGCCGTTGAATGGGATCTGCTAATGCCAGATTGCGGACCATTAAATTATTATAATACAGTCTTTGTGATAAACACATGTTCATATCCAGGGAAATATCCGGATTACTTTTAAGCATTTGCATAAAATTATCTTTAGGCATTCTTATAATTTCTGTGATCTGTAAGCTGATGGCATTGGTAGGATATACTTTTTCAATAAAAAGAAGCGGATCTCCAAAACTTTGATTTTTACCTAATATATTATGAATAAATTCTTTTCCATTTTCAGTAAAGGTGTTCAGCTTTACTTTTCCACTGATAATCTGAAAATAATATTGTGAATAATCACCTTCTTTGAAAATAAACTCTTTAGCCTTATAGATGACTTTTTCACCCCCGAACGAGTAAAGGATCTCCTGATCGATATTCATACAGCTTATTGTTTTTTTCATAATTATGGTTTTTCTGAAAATTAGAGAGAATCTTTAAAAATATTGTAATAATTTCAATCATTATGCCATTGCTGTTTTTCTTAAAAAATGTGGTACGAAATCCTTATGCATAAACCTTTAAAAATTACTGTTTTTTCAAATATTGTGAGTATTTTTGAAGCTAAAGTATCCGTAACTAATTATTGATTTTAACTTCTATGATTTTAATTGTTGATGACAACCAAAGTAATCTTTATTCGCTTCAAAAATTACTTGAATCTAAAGATTTCCAGGTTGAAACGGCCAGCTCCGGTGAAGAGGCTCTCGGCAAAGCATTGAAAAATGACTATGCCTTAATTATTTTAGATGTTCAGATGCCTGATATGGATGGCTTTGAAGTTGCAGAAACTCTTGCAGACTACAGTAAAACCAAAGATGTTCCTATTATATTTTTATCCGCTGTTAATACCGATAAAAAATTCATTACCCAAGGTTACGCTTCTGGTGGTAAAGATTACGTAACCAAGCCCGTGGATCCTGAAATTCTTCTGCTTAAAGTGAAAACTTTTTATAATCTCCAGGAGCAGAATATTGCTATGAAAAAAACACAGCAGAATCTGGAACTGGAAGTAAAAGGAAGACGGGAATCTCAGGTGACCATGAAATCCCAGATAGACCATTTTCATCTTATGCTGGAGTCTCTTCCACAGATTGCATTTACTCTGAATGAAGAAGGTGCAGTTGATTTTGTTAATGGTAAGTGGTACCAATATTCAGACAATGAACAGGATTTTCCGGAAACACACCCTGATGATCATAAGATCAGCGAAGAACTGGAAAGATGCAGAAAAAAAGGAAAAGCTCTTGAATTGGAGATCAGAATTAAAAATGTTATTTCGGGCCATTACCGTTATCATTTGCTTAGGATAACCCCTGTATATGATGAACACCGTATTAAAAACTGGGTAGGAACATTTACCGATATTGACGATCAGAAAAAAGTGGAAAAAGAAAAAGATGAATTCTTAAGTATTGCAAGCCACGAATTAAAAACCCCTTTAACCAGTATTAAAGCCTATGTTCAGCTATTGGAAAGAAAGCTGAAATTAGATAAAGACAGCTCCGAAGCAGGATTTGTTACAAAAGTCCAGAGCCAGATTGAAAAGCTGAATACACTCATCACGGATCTTCTTGATGTTTCAAAAATTGAAAACGGAAAACTGAAAATCAATAAAAAGCCGGTGAATCTGGAAAATGTGATCAGTAATGCCATTGAAACCATAAAACAAACCCATGAACGGCAGGTGAAAATTGAACGCCATGGGGTAAAACCTGATATTTTAATTCCCCTGGATGAAATCCGTATCGAGCAGGTGCTGATTAATTTCCTGACCAATGCGATCAAATATTCCCCTCATAATAACCAGGTGATTGTAACTACCTTTGTGGATGAAGAAGCTCAGGAGGTGAGAGTGAATGTTACAGATTTTGGAATCGGAATTCCTGACTTTAAACAGGAGGCCGTATTCAAGAAGTTCTATCGTGTGGAAGAATCTTCACTGCAGTTCCAGGGAATGGGAATCGGTCTGTTTATATGCTCTGAAATCATCAAACAGCACCACGGAAGTGTTGGTGTTTCCAGTATCGTAGATGAAGGTTCTACATTTTATTTTACCTTACCATTAAATTAATTTTCATGCCGAAAAAAATTATACGAAATCTCCAGTTTGGAATAGGTCTTTCGCTTTTGATATTGATAGCCAGTTCGATAGCCTCATACTGGAGTATTCAGAATCAAATGAATCACCGTGAGAGTCTTTCCAAAAGCAGACGTTCTGTGACGGCTGTTAAGGATGTCCTGGTAGCTTTGCTGGATGCAGAAACAGGAAACAGGGGCTATCAGCTGACCGGAAGAGAAGATTTTCTCGAACCCTATAAACGCGGATTAAGAGAATACTCCAAAGCGCTGGTGCTTGCAGAATCATTGGGATTGAAGGATAAAAACCAACAGGAAAGACTTGCCGGATTAAAAGTAGCGGTGAGCCAGGTGATGGATAACCTGAAAAATCTTGTGGAAAACAGACGGAAGGGTATTGTGATGACCCAGCAGCAAATCGTTACCGGTAAAGCTTATATGGACGAGTGCCGTAAAATTGTAAAAGATTTTGTGCAGTATGAAGAGAGTCAGGTTGAAATTAAAAACAAAGATTTAACACGCTCATCAGAAACGACCGTTCTTTTTATTGTTTTTTCTGCACTGGCTGCGGTAGTTGTAACCACATTTTTCTATTTTAAAATGAGGGCAGATCTTATCAGGAGAGATGAGCTGGAAAAAATGCTGAGGGATAAAGATCAGGAAATGACACGCCGTGTAAGTGCTATTCAAAAAATTGCGAACAGAGTAGCCAATGGTGATTACAGCGAGAAAGCTGTAGATAACGCAGAGGATGATCTTGGGGATCTTGTAGAATCCCTGAATCACATGACCGAATCTCTTAAAACATCTTTTGAAAAAATTAATAAAAGCGACTGGCGCCAGAAAGGTCTTGCTTTACTGAATGAATCCCTTGTCGGAAATAAATCAGTAAAAGAAGTTGCCGGCAGGGCTTTACATCAGTTGATTGAATACGGAAACTGTATCAACGGTTCATTATATCTTTTTGACGAAGGTGTCCTGAAGCTCAACAAAGCATTTGGTCTGGAAGCCAATATGAAACAGACTTTTGAGCCGGGTGAAGGAATGGTGGGGCAGGCTTTCATGAATGCTAAAACACAGGTATACAATAATCTTCATGAAGATGATTTTGTAGTAACTTTTGCCAGCAGTACCATTAAGATCTATGGCATCATTCTGATACCTGTTTTTGCAGACGGCCATGCCATAGGAGTCCTGGAATTAGGATCTACCTCTAATTTTGAAGAAGACAGAATCAGCTATTTTGAAGAGTGCAGCATCAATATAGGAATAGCCCTGAATGCGGCAAAAGGAAGAGAAAAAGAACAGCAGCTGCTGGAAGAAACCCAGGCACAGTCTGAAGAATTACAGGTACAGCATTCTGAGCTTGAAAACCTCAATACTGAACTGGAAGCACAAACGCAGAAGCTTCAGGCTTCAGAAGAAGAATTGAAGGTACAGCAGGAAGAGCTGATGCAGGCCAATGCCGAATTGGAGGAACGCTCACGATTGCTGGAAGAAAAGAATCATTTGATTGCTGAACGTAATAATGAGATTCAGAAAAAAGTAGAGGAACTGGCACTCAGCACCAAATACAAGTCTGAATTTTTAGCCAATATGTCTCATGAACTTCGTACACCGCTTAATTCAATCCTTCTGTTATCGCGGTTAATGGCAGAAAATCCGGATGAAAACCTTAACGAAGACCAGGTGGAATCTGCTAAAGTTATTCAAAGTTCAGGAACAAGCTTATTAACGTTAATAGATGAAATTCTTGACCTGGCCAAAATAGAATCCGGTAAAATGACCCTGGAATATCAGGAAGTCGTTATTGAAGAAATTGTAAAAGATCTGAAGAGTTTGTTTAATCCTGTATTTCAGGAAAAAGCCCTTCCTTTCAATATAGAAATTGATTCAAACGTACAGCCTGTTATTGAAAGTGACCGTCTCAGAATAGATCAGGTATTAAGAAACCTGTTGTCCAATGCTTTAAAGTTTACAACAAAAGGAAGCATCAGTTTATTGATCAAAAAACATTCTGAAAAACCTGATTTTATTATATTTTCAGTAAAAGATACCGGTGTCGGAATAGCTGAGGATAAGCAGAAAATTATCTTTGAAGCATTCCAGCAGGCTGACGGATCTACAAAAAGAAAATTTGGAGGTACAGGTCTGGGACTTTCAATAAGCCGCGAAATTGCAAGACTTTTAGGAGGTGAGCTTGTTCTGAAAAGTGAACTCAATAAAGGAAGTGAATTCAGCTTCATTATTCCTGTGCATCAGGTCACTGAAGTTGTTTATTCCGAAACGGATCAGGATCTGGTGGAAATTATACGGGAAGATGTTGAAGAAATTCAGAATATCCTTGATGAAGGAGAAACTGTTAAAAAGAATACGTTGGAAATTCCTGAAGATGTGGAGGACGACAGAGAGAATATTCAGGAAGGGGACAAAATCATCCTTATCATTGAAGATGATACCAATTTTGCAAAAGCTCTATTGAAATATGCTCGCTTACAGAACTATAAAGGGGTAGTGGTCGTAAGAGGAGATTATGGTCTTTCAGCGGCTCAGAAATATCATCCGCATGCTATTTTACTGGATATTCAGCTTCCTGTAAAAGATGGCTGGGAAGTCATGGACGAGTTGAAGTCTGATCCTCAGGTAAAACACATTCCGGTACATATGATGTCTGCCCTGCATGTGAAAAAAGAAAGCCTGATGAAAGGAGCGGTAGACTTTATCAATAAGCCTGTGGCTCTGGACAAAATGACGGATGTATTCAGGAAAATTGAAGAGGCATTACAAAAAGGACCTCAGAAAGTTTTAATTGTCGAAGAAAATGCCAAACATGCCAGCGCATTGTCTTATTTCCTGAGCAATTTTAATATTTCCTTATCTGTGGAACATAATGTGGAGGATAGTGTAAAAGCACTTACTTCAGACCTTGTCGACTGTGTAATTCTGGACACCGGAAGTGCAAAAGGAAATGATTATCACGTCATAGAATCAATCAAAAGCTATGAGGGACTGGAAAATCTACCGATCATTATTTTTACGGAACATCATTTGTCTAAAGAAGAAGAACTAAAAATAAAGCAATATGCAGATTCTATTGTTGTAAAAACTGCACATTCCTATCAAAGAGTTTTAGATGAGGTTGGTTTATTCTTACATTTGGTGGAAGAAAAAAACAGTTCGGCCGAAGGTAATACAGGCAGAATGCTGGGTTCTTTAACAGAAGTGCTGAGTGGTAAAAAAGTACTCATTACTGATGACGATGTCCGCAATATTTTTTCTTTAACGAAAGCCCTGGAAAAATATAAAGTTGAGGTCATTGTAGCCATGGATGGAAAACATGCTTTGGAGCAAATCAGCCACAATCCGGATATCGATGTTATTCTGATGGATATGATGATGCCGGAGATGGATGGCTATGAGACAATAAAGGAAATAAGAAAAATGCCGGCATTTAAAAAACTGCCTATTATAGCTATTACTGCTAAGTCAATGATCGGAGAAAGGGAGAAATGTATTACAGCAGGAGCTTCGGACTACATTTCAAAACCAGTCGATATAGATCAGCTATTATCACTCCTTCGTGTTTGGTTGTATGAAAGTTAAACAGATAAAATTCTGATGAATAAGAAAATTTTAATCGTGGATGATGACCCACGCAATATATTTGCTTTAAAACTAACCCTTAAAGCCCGTGGATATACAGTGGAATCATGTACAATGGCACAGGATGCCCTGGAAATGATGAAGTCTGATCCTCAGTTTTCCGTTGTTCTTATGGACATGATGATGCCTGGCATAGACGGATATGAAGCTGTAAGAATGATAAGGGATACTCAGGAAATCAAACATGTTCCGGTGATTGCTGTCACCGCACAGGCAATGCCCGAAGACCGCCAGAAATGTCTGGAAGCCGGAGCTGATGATTACGTAACAAAACCCATTGATGTGGATCTTTTAATAACGGCAATAGAAAAACTTTCATAGATGCTGGAACCAAGTATCATAAAAGATGAAGAAGTAGAATATCTCATCAGAGATGTGTATGACAGGTATGGCTATGACTTTTCGGGTTATAGCAGGGCTTCATTTAAAAGAAGAGTTAACCGTATATGTCTTTTAGACAGGTTTACCAGTTTTGCAGAGCTCAGATACACTGTGATGAATGATACAGAGTACTTAAAACGTTTTGTTGAAGAAGTTACAGTAAATGTTACGGAAATGTTCCGGGATCCTTCTTTTTTTAAAGCACTGCGGGATAATATATTGCCTCAGTTGGGAACCTATCCACTCATCAGGGTCTGGATTGCAGGATGTTCAACAGGTGAAGAAGCATATTCCATAGCCATTCTGCTGAAAGAAGCCGGTCTTTACAGTAAGTCTCTGATTTATGGAACCGATTTGAACCCCGCTGTTCTTGAAACAGCCAGAGCTGGTATTTTCCCTTTGCAGCAGATGAAACTGTATTCGGAAAACTACATGCTTTCAGGCGGATTAAAAGACTTTTCAGATTATTATACTGCCAATTATGATAGTGTACGATTTGATAAAAGCTTACAGGAAAAACTGATTTTATCAACACATAACCTTGTGTCAGACAGCTCTTTCAATAGTTTTCAGCTGATTGTGTGCAGAAATGTACTGATTTATTTCGACAGAGAACTTCAGGAAAGAGTATTCAGACTTTTTGATAACAGCCTGGAAAATTTAGGTTTTCTCGCATTGGGAGCAAAAGAAACCCTTCGGTTTTCTGCTATCGACAAAAATTACCATCAGGTTGAAGATCAGAAAATCTGGAAAAAAATTGATCACCACTAGTAATGAGCGGAATGAAACCACAAACCAATACAGAGTTAATTGTTATCGGCGGATCAGCAGGAAGTTTGCAGGTCATCATAGAAATGATCAAAAACCTGGATCATACCATCCCTGTTCCCATTGTACTGGTGATGCATCGTAAAGCTCAATCGGGAGATATTCTGCGTACTTTACTGCAGCAGTTTACCAAAATACCTGTCATAGAGGTTGAAGATAAAACGGAAGTTCATAATAACACCATATATATTGTTCCCGCAGACTATCATTTGTTGTTTGAGAACACACAATGGATGTCATTGGACAGCTCGGAAAAAATGAATTATTCCCGTCCCTCTATAGATGTTACTTTCAGGTCTGCAGCAGAAATTTATGGGGAAAATCTGATCGGTATCCTTTTATCGGGAGCTAATGCCGATGGAGTAGAAGGCTTAAGTTATATTAAAAAAAATAACGGGCAGGTATGGATTCAGGATCCGGAAACAGCAGAAGTGGAATTTATGCCGAAACATGCCATAGAAGAAATTGAATATGATTTAATTATCACGCCCGCCGGTTTAGCGGATTATATAAAACAATTATAATATTTCAGAATAGAATAATCTACATAATATGAGTAAAAAGAAGATTTTAATTTTTGATGATGAAGCGGCTATCTTAGAAGTGATCACCATCATATTTGAAGAAAACGGGTATGATGTCAAAATCTCAGAGACTTCACACGATATCCTTGAGAAAGTGGCAGACTATCAGCCGGATGTTATTCTGATGGATAACTGGATTCCTAAAATAGGAGGGGTAGAAGCTACAAAACTTCTCAAAAGCACCGAGGAATTTAAACATATTCCGGTCATTTATGTTACAGCCAATAATGATATTGTTGCTTTGGCCTCAGAAGCAAAAGCTGATGATTATGTCTCAAAACCTTTTAATCTTGATGATCTGGAAGCAATGGTTGCGAAACATTTGAAAGAACAGGTATAATATCCGGTTACGTTAAAAAATAAAAGATCTCTCAGGCTTTGAGAGATCTTTATTCTTTTTCCAGTGCTCTGATGATCTGTCCCTTTGTTAAAGAGTGGGTATTCACATCATGGATGAGAGAAGCCAATAAAAGGTACAGTTCAGGATTTCCCATGACAGCATCCGAAAATGTTTTCACCAGAATTAATTTTCGGGAAACAATATTTTGGGCAGTAATATACTCACTGCTGACATTGATTTCTATATTCAATTCCTTTTTTATAGTTAAACTGAAGTATTTATCAATAAAATTTTTATCTCTTACCAAATCTATTGGTTCGGTTTCTATATGATCCATACGCTTATTTTACTCCTGTCTATTTTCCAACAATTATTATACCGTGTTATATCGTAATACCACACAACGATTGATTGGAAAACTTTGATAACCAAAATGATCAGATTATCATTTCTTTTTATTCCTGGTTTGGATAAGATAAAAAACAGAGTATTATGCAGGAAATACCCGTTCACCATTGTTCACAGAATCTATTCTATTTGCTTTAATTTTGTTTATATATGAGGTGAATTTAGTATATTTGTAAACTATTTAACAGAAATGAATTACACGCTTATTAAAGATTATATAGACCTGCTGGAAGAGTTTGAAACTGAAGTCAGTAATAGCCCGGAGTCTTATCCGGTAACTATTCAGGGCTTTAAAGCATGGATTTCTGGTAAAGGGAATATTGAAGAACATCACCCTGAAGAGCCCTACTGGGAAGGCAAGGAGAACGGAAGAACGCCGGAGAGTGCCATCAGTACATTACTTGTTCATCTTAACCGGTATGCAAAAACCTATTCAAAGTCTGCCATCTCACATTCTGAATTTTCTACTCAGGAAGATTTTATTTATCTGATTAATCTTAAAGCTTTCGGGGAAATGACAAAAATGGCGCTTATCAAAAAAAATATCCATGATAAGCCGGTAGGGATGCTTATTATCGCCAGGCTTTTGCGCCAGGGACTTATAGAACAGACAGATTCTGATGTAGATAAACGCAGTAAATTAATCCGTATTACCGAACGAGGATTAAAGGTCCTGGAAAATCAAATGGAAAAAATCCGTCAGGCTACCAATATCGTTGCCGGAAATCTCAACCACTACGAGAAAATGGAACTGATCCGTATTCTTAATAAGCTGGATCGCTTTCATTATCCTATTTTTTCGCGGAACATCAATCCTGATGAGCTGATCAATACGGTGTATGATGAGTATGTATTTAAGGGTTCTTAATATTTAAAAGTGATAGTTAACCGAACCTTATTTTTATAATTAATTCCTTCATTCACCTTAATAAAATTACTGGATCTGATGTGTGATTTGCAAGAAAATAAAAACCAAACAGACTGTGGGATGAGTAATGTTTTTGAAAATTATCTGTCCTCAACAGGAGGATTATCACCCAATGAAGTCAACTTTTCTTTGCAGTTCTTTAAACCGGTTCACTTAAAAAAGGGTGATTTTTTTATTCATGAAGATGAAATCTGCCGTTATATTGGATTTATTGCCAGTGGCGCTGTAAAAGCATATGCTACCGATAAAGAAGGTAAGGAAAATATAACCTGCTTCAAGTTTGAAAATGAATTTGTCACCTCGTTTTCCGGGTTTATAGCGCAGGAGAAATCCGGAAAAAGCTTCAGGGCTGTAGAAGATAGCATAATCTATAGCATAAGTTATCCAGACTATCAGCAGTTGCTGGAAAAGGTGGCTGCTCTGAACGGAGTTACAAAATCGGTGATAGAGCAGGAGTATATTCAAAAGGAACGTTATCTTCTGAATTACAATAATAAATCCGCTGTAGACAAATACCGTCATGTCTTATCTGATGAACCGATGCTCGTAAAACGGATATCGACACAGGATCTGGCTTCATACCTTGGAATTACACAGCGATCACTTACCCGGGCGAAAGGACAAATCCACAGACCTGGCATATTATAGGACAAATGTCCTTATGCCATACTGGTCGGTAATGTAGATTTGCAGAAAAAAAATTATGCTACGTCAAATTGCTCCTGAAGTATTCCATATTCCACTCATGCCGCGAAACAGTATCAATTGCTATATTATTGAAGGTGTTCTGGTAGACTCGGGAATACGAAGTTCGTACACAACCATAAAGAAAATCCTGCAGAAATTCCCTGTTCATCAACATGTACTAACCCATGCCCATGCAGACCACCAGGGCTGCAGCGATCATATATGTGCAGAATTCAATATACCCCTGCTCTGCCATCCCAATGAAGTTTTCAGGACTGAAACAGGTCTCGTAACCAACGACTATCCGGCTCCGCAGCATTGGCTGGCAAAGCTTCAGCAAAAATACTGGGCGGGTCAGGGACATAAAGTAGGGCAGACCATCGTTGAAAACGATAAAATCGGAAATTTTCAGGTAATAGAAACCCCAGGACATGCGGGAGGTCATATTTCCTTGTTTCGAGAGCAGGATGGATTACTGATCATTGGGGATGCCGCTACCAATATGAACCTGCTTACGACAGTGCCGGGGCTTCGGCTTCCTCCCAATATGTTCACCACGGATCAGCAGCGCAATATCAAATCGCTTCAGAAACTGGCAGAATTGAATCCGGCTACTATCTGCTTTGGTCACGGACCGGTCTTACAAAATACAGATCGACAGTTTGAGAAATTTGTAAAGACTTTAAAAAATGATCAGAGTTAAATGGTTTAAAGAAAACCGTTTAACTTTTCTACCACATTAGCCCAAAGCCTGTCTTTCATATTTTTTTTGAAAAAACCGAAATGATCAATTTTTTTCAATCCTAATTCCGAAGGAACTAATTTTGTGAAGGTGATCTCTTTTTTACTTTCAATATGCTGCCAGTACGTTTCTGTGTTCTTCTGGCTTGAAATGGTCTCATCCGTAGTCCAGAATAAATGAACTATGCAGTACCAGGTTTATGTATCATGATTTTGAAAGTTATCCAGCTTTTATTCAGGTGTATATTTCATGACAATATAATTACCGGGATCTTCGGCAGAGGTATTTTTTACTTCCAAAAATCCTGTTTTTCTATATAAATTGTACGCTTTGTCATTTCCGGGTGTAACTTCCAGGAAAATTTCAATATCATTAAACTGTCTGCCTGCTTCATGAATAACAGCTTCAATCAATCCCTGACCAATATTCTTTCCCTGGAACTCTCTTTTTACATACATTTGGTAAAGAGTACCTGAGTTTTCGTCACTTTTAACAAAAGCACAGATGCCTATCAGCAAATCATTTGAGAATGCACCCACTACAAATTTTCCAAAAGTCTGTTCTTCAATGTCGTTTTCCATCTGAAATTTTTCAATTTTACTGGCTTCCTGATAGGTTGCGCAAAATGACTCAGGAAACTGTTCCAGACTTTCCAGACGGATGGCCCGATATGCCTTACTTTCTTCAGGAAGAAGTTGGCGATAGCTGATATTCATACTGATAAGATTTTTCATAAGATCAATATACAAATATGGAGATAATTTTGTTTGTCAAAATAACTTATCAAAAATTATAAAACAACCTTATCTGCTTGTAACAAATTTCGTTTCAGGTAGTCTTATTAGAATAAAGCATATACTTTTTGACAGAAAGTTCATAAAAGCAGTCTTTAAATGGTAAAAAGTGTTTGTTTAAATGAGAAATATTACAATATTTTATCTGAATGTTACATTTTTGCGAAATAACCTGTTTATTTCACAATGAACATGATAATTTATGTATATTTATAACACTGATTGGGGAATAATATTAGAATAACGATAGAAAATTATCAACTTATTATTAAGTAAGTGAATAGGTAGATATGTAGATATACAGGGAAAAGTGTGCTGATGAGAAAAATTAATGTAATCATTTTTAAAAATAAAACGATCAACTCAAAGGCTATCAAAGAGATAATAGCCTTTACAATCTTCATGGGGCTGATTCTGGTTATGTTTTCATGTTATAAGGAAACTGATAATACAGACCAGAAAAATTTTGATGTATCTCTGTTAACTCAAAGCTCTGAGCTTCAGCTATCTGGTGAATATGAGGCTTTTGTTAAGCTTAATAAAGAATATCTGAATAAAGCGGCAAAATTAAAATATACAGCAGGAAAAGGACTTTGCTATCTGAATATGGCAGGCGTAAATGTTTCTGCAGGAAATTATGAAAAAGCCCGTTTTTTTTTCAATAAAGCAGAAAAAGATCTGATTAATTCCGGAAATGCTTACCATAAAGCAGCATTCTATGATGATTACAGTCTCTATTATTCTCATCTCAAATTAAACGATAAGGCTATAGAATGCAACAACAAGGCATTTTATTATCTCAAACAGACTGAAAAAACAAAGCTTAGCCAAAAACTTCTACCCAGACTTTATGTAAACAAAGGAATTTACTATGCATGGAAAGGATGGCTGGGAACTTCTCTGAAATGCTTTACAAAAGCAAATGTGTTGGAAAATTCGGCGTACACCAATTGTATGGTGGCACAATACTATTTATTTACTCATAAACCTGATTCTGCCGGTATATACATCAGCAAAGCAGATGAAAAAATGATCAGTCAGAAAACTACAGATGTGGAATCTCTTTGGGTGTATTATACAATGGGATACTATTATAATGAAATTGAAAATAGCGAACAGGCTGAAAAAGCACTAAAAAAAGCACTGGAAATAAATATTAAGACAAGACGGACCTATTCTTCACATATCAAAGAAGTTTATAAATCACTTGCAGAATTATATAAGAAAAAAAATGACGGAGGGAAGGCCTATTTTTATCTGAAGAAATATATGGAAGAGGAGGGAAGATTTGATGCGGAACGATTTACCGTTATGAACAAAGCTACCGAAGATTTTATTTCGGAAATGAAGCAGGAATCGGACTGGCATAAAAATGATCTTCCGTTGTTTATTGCACTGTCTATCACAGTACTTACTGTTTCAGGAGTATATGTACGGAAAATGATTAACAGATTACAAAAGAAGAAGAATACTTTAAAAGAACAAACCGACGCACTTAAAAATCACGTTCAGACAAAACAGCTTCAGGAGGTGACTGAGCTTGCTAAAAGAAATGATTCTTCTTTCCTGCTGAAATTTAAAGAGCTCTTTCCTGAATTTATTAAATCGCTGCTGGCGATCAATCCGGATCTTGAAAATTCAGAACTGGCTTTCTGTGCAATGCTGAAATTACGTTTTTCATCCAAAGAGATTGCAGATTATACTTTTGTACAGCATAAATCTGTTCAACAAAAGAAATACAGGATCAGAAAAAGACTGAATATTCCCGGAGAAACAGATATTTACGATTTTTTTGATAACCTGGCAGAATAAAGAAATACATCACAATAAAAGCAGAATGATTCTGTTTTATGAAAAGATTTATTGTTGATCTCAGCAGAAATAACCATTGAGAATTTTAAAATTATACAGACTGTTTTTTCTCTGGAGAAATCATTATTTAATCATAATATATACATGAATTTAGCTTAATTAGAGAGACATATGATGCGTATTTTTCTTTTTGTGTTACTTTTTGTTTTAGTTTCGTGCCATTCCCATTCAAAGAAAGAGGCTGAAAAGAAATTTGACGTTGCTTTATTGAAACAGAATGAAAAGTTCAGACTTGGTGGAGAATATGATTCACTCATTAGTCTTAATAAAAAATATTACAAACAGGCTGATAAAATGAATTATCCGGATGGGAAGGCACTGTGCTATATCAATCTGGCAGAACTTAATATATCGCTTGAAAACTTCCAGAAGGCGCAGATTCTTTTTGATAATGCAAAGGAAATTCTGGATGATTCGGAAGACAACCTGCACAAAGCAAGATTTTACAACGTGTATGGCCGCTTCAATGTAGAGCTCCGAAGGCTTGATAAAGCTTTTCAGTATAATAATGAAGCAATGAGTCTTATCAGGAAAAGTGATCATTCCCCACTTAAAGACGATATCCTTTTCAGTATTTATTTCAGACAGGCTATTTATCTTGTTCAAAAAAAGCAATACCAAAAAGCACTCGGGTATTTCCATAAAGCAAAACGGCTGGACGATACCGGTCTTGCAGATTGTGCAATAAGCGATTATGTCTATATGCATAAAGACAAAGATTCTGCATATAAGTATATAACCATTGCTTATAATAAAGCCAATCTAAGAGGTAAAGAAGATGGAATAGCCCTCTATGCCAATACCATTTTGGGGGAATATTTTCTTTATGATAAACAATATGATAAGGCGGAACAGGCTCTGATTAAAGCATTGAAAATCAATAATAAAACAAAACGTATCTATGTTTATTATGGTAAGTATATCTATAACGATCTCAGAATGTTATATGAACGTACCGGAGATAAAGAGAAGGCCTATTTTTATTTGAAAGCCTATACAGAGGCTTTCGACAGAACCAACACTTCTTTGCTGGCTACCATTAATCAGGATATGGAGTCTTTTATTACAGTCAGCCAACAGGATGCGGATCAGCATAAAAGCAAAATATACTGGATTGTTTCCCTGTCGTTTTTGGGGCTTTGCCTGCTGGGGGTATATGCCTGGAGAATTATTGTTACCTTGAGAAAACGAAAAAAAATTCTTGCCCGGGAAGCTGAAAATCTGAAAATAAGAATGAATGACAATAAGCAGGAGGAAATTATAGAACTTGGTAAAAAGAATGATCCTGAGTTTCTGGATCGTTTTAAAGAAACTTACCCTGAATTTATCGCTCAGCTTTTTATGATTAACCCCAACCTTGAAAATTCCGAACTGGTTTTCTGTGCGATGCTTAAATTACATTTTTCTTCTAAAGAAATAGCAAACTATACGATGGTTCAGCATAGAAGTATTCAGCAGAAAAAATACAGGATCAGAAAAAAATTGAATATTCCCGGGGAAACAGATATTTATCATTTCTTTGACACCTTACAATAATCAAAAAAAAACTGTCTGATTCATCAGGTCAGACAGTACTCGAAATATTCTCTTTTCACCACCCGGTTTTTTTTAGTGGTCTCAGTGCTCAAATATGAAAATTTTTGACGGAAACATGAAAAAATACGATACTACACGGATACTACATGTTATATTTTTGATTTTAAACATCTGATATTTAAATAATTATGATATTTTCTTAATTTATTAATCCTTTCATGAAAAACAGCAGTAGTTCTTTGGAAGTTTCTCCTTTTTTATACTGTATTCCTGATTATTTCTCTTTTTTTCTTCCTCTTTTTAGTTGATTTTCAATATGTTTTTTCATCCGTTTTTTAGGTTAGAATTGTATTCATTCTTACTTATAAAAAACAGAATTTAGCAAGACAAAATTGAGCGTAAAATATAATTGATTGATAATTAATTAATTGTAAGTCCTGATGTATATGAGTAGTATCATTTATTTTTGTTTTTTATTGGGAATATACAAGTTTTGTGAAGTGATTTGTTGTGAATTTTTCATCATTGATTTCATTTTGTTGAACTTATGATAATACTTAAGTGGATTGATCAGAATCCAAAAATGATCTTTTGATAAAAATGAGCTACCTATACTCATACAACCAAAGTAATTTTAAATAAATCTATGAAAAAAAGAATTTTATTCGTTTGTGCATTAGCATCTTGTTTTACGGTTTTCAATGCTCAGAGATGGGAATCTGTCTCACAGAAAACTTCACAGATAAGAGAAGGAGTAGAAGTACAACATTCTTACAGAGTGGATCTGAAATCCCTTCGCGAAATGCTGAGAAATGCTGAAGAAACCGGGAAAGGAGCAACACCAGTTATTATTTCTTTACCTACGGTTGAAGGGAAAATTGAAAAGTTTGCTGTCTATAGCAATCCAGTGATTGATAAATTCCTGGCCGAAAGATATCAGCTTGGGTCATATGTAGGAGTGGGCGTAGATGATCCGTCTAAATATTTGAGATTCAGTACCTCTCCCTATGATATGCAGTCTATGATCATTAAAAATGGTATATTTCAGTTTATAGAACCAATAAGTGCTGATAAACAGACTTACGGTGTATTCTATAAATCAAAGAATGAAGGAGAGCACGGCTTTAAATGTGATACAGGAGAACATGATTTTAAGAGTATTAATAAATTGGTAGAGAATGGTAAAAAAATGCTTTCCGGAGTGGGGATTGCCAGCAGACCTACCAATACGAAATACAGAGATTTTAGAATGGCATTGTCCGTTACAGGAGAATACAGCCAATATCAGTTAACAGCGGCAGGAACTCCGGCCAATGCGACCGACGACGTAAAAAAAGGCGTTGTACTGGCCGCCATGAATAATACCATGACCCGCATAAACGGGGTTTTTGAACGGGATTTCGGAGCCCATTTAACGGTTCAGAATATTCCGGATATCATCTATCTTGATCCGGCAACAGATCCTTATACAGGGAACTTGAATCTCCAGCTGCAACAAACCCTTACCTCTGTAGTGGGAAATGCCAACTATGATATCGGCCATGTTCTTAATCAGAATGCTGAGAGAAGCGGAAACGCAGGAGGAATCGGAATTGTCTGCATCGATCCGGCGACTAATACTGAAATAAAAAAAGGTTCCGCTTACACCCAGGGACCTGTTCCGGTGGGGGAAGTTTTTGATTTTACGGCAGCTCATGAAATGGGACATCAGTTGGGAGCTAATCACACATTTTCAAATACTTCTGTCACAGATGCCAATCAGGGTGCCAATGTAGAGCCCGGAGGAGGGACTACTATTATGGGCTATGCCGGGATTACCTATGATAATGTTCAGGCTAATGCTGACGGATATTTTCATTATAAATCCATTGATCAGGTATTAACTAATTTAGAAAGTAAAGTGAATTGCGGAGCCTCTCAAAATATTATCAACAATACTGCTCCCGCCATTAATCCTTTAGCTGCTTATAGTATTCCTAAAGGAACTGCTTATTATCTTGAAGCTTCAGCTACAGATGCTGAAAATGATTCTGTGAACTATACCTGGGAACAGAATGACAGTACTGATGAATTTTCTACCATTTCCGGCGACAGCGGATGGGGATACAATCCAAAAGGAGCTTTGACAAGATCAGTTCCCGGAACAGCAAACGGAAGAAGGTATTTTCCCAACTTTGCAAGTGTGATGAATGGAATCCTGACAGACAAACAGAGATGGGAAACAGTATCATATATCCCGCGAACATTGAACTATGCGGTAACGGTACGGGATCTGAACGCTCAGCGTCCCATGGTTTCAAGCTCAACAACTACAGTGACTGTAGGGAATGACGGGCCATTCAAATTCAATGGACTGACCACATCTTCAGTATTGTATAATGATGCAGTAAATACAATCTATTGGGAGGTTGCCAATACAAATGCTGCCCCTTATAATACAGCGAGCGTGAAAATAGATTATACTACAGATAACGGTGCAACCTGGACAAATCTTGTAGCTGCAACTCCAAACACCGGAAGCTATAGTGCACAAATGCCGGGTAATGTAAGCGGAGCAGTAAAATTAAGAGTGTCAGCTGTAGGGAATATCTTTTATGCAGTGTCTCCTGCTGTTACTGTGGGAAGTGCACCTACTTCAACTGCATCAGCACCTACAGGAGTTTCCACGATAGATACTGAGATTTTCAAAACAACAGCAAGGGTATCCTGGAATAGTGTTCCCGGAGCTGCTTACTCTGTTAATTACAGAAAAGCAGGAACAGCCAGCTGGTCTAATGTTGTAAGTCAGGCAAATTCTGTAGTTCTGAATAATTTAGAAGATGAAACCAATTACGAAGTTCAGGTAGCAGCTGTGGTAAATTCAGTTCCCGGAACTTTCTCTAATAATTATACATTTAAAACAAAAGGATTAAAGACAGGAGCTGATTACTGCCTTTTAAATTCAGGTTCACCTTATGTAGGAACCATCTTAAAAGTTACCGTTGCGAATCTTGATTATAGTGATCTTACAGCAAAATCCTATAAAGATTTAAGCGAAGATCTTACTAAAGTTGTTAACTTGACACAAGGCAGTACCTATACGCTTACACCTAGAATAGGGAATTTGTTGCAAAACGGACTTCCGGTAAATGTATCTGCCTGGATTGATTACAATAGAAACGGAGTATTTGAATCTACAGAAAGGGTAGGACAGACTTCAGCGACAACAAATGCAGGTAATATAGGATTACCAGGCTTTAACTTCACCGTTCCTGCTACCACTTACTCCGGAGATAAGACATTAAGAATGAGAGTCGTTGGTAAATTCGCAACGAGTGCCCTGAATAGCGTATGTGGTGAGTTGGCAAGCCAGGCTGGAGGTATTATGGATCTTCCTGTGAAAATTACCGCGAGTACACTTGCTGTGAGAGAAACGGTAGATACAAAATCATCAGAGGTTTCTGTTTATCCTAATCCTGCAGATACATTTGTAGAAGTGAAAAACCTGAAAGGTAAAGGTGACTATAAAATTTACAGTGCAGATGGAAGACTGGTTCAGGAAGGTAAGATTGACGGAAAAATCAATGTAGCTTCTCTGGTAAAAGGAATGTATGTGATTACAATAAAAGATGATAAAAATACTTATAATACCAAATTGATCAAGAAATAACACATATGAACCTCCGCACCCGGATCTAAAAGCGGAGAGAAAAAGAGTTTATTAAACTTAAAAAGGCTGTCTCTGGATTGGAGGCAGCCTTTTGTTTTACTTATGAAGCCAGGTGACTGTTAAAAAAATCAAGCATGGTAGTTAATGATTTTTCAGAATGCATCCGTTCTCCGTTTTCAAGGGATTCCTGTGTGGCAGCAGCAGCTCTCTTACGCATGTGGTGTTCGTAGGCGGAAATAGCTTCCTTTACAGTAGTATAATTGTTATCTGTTAAATGCTCGCTCAGTTCCAGGGCATCCAGCATCGCCATATTGGCGCCTTCTCCTGCAAAAGGAGGCATCACATGTGCTGCGTCACCAATCAGAGTCAGGTTAGGCTGTGTTTCCCAGGTCTGATCCAGGGGCATAGAGTAAATCAGACGTGGAATAAAAGGAGTCATTGCATTTTCAAACAATTCTTCCCAGATAGAAGCCCATTCGGAATATTCTGTTTTGAACCATTTCAGCATCTGCGCCTGATCAGAGAAATCAAGACCGCTAGTGGCAGGCCAGTTTTCATCAGCTTTAAAGCTTGCATAAAATCCGAGATCCCCGTTGCCTTTTTGCCCCATTAAAATATTTTGAGAATTTCCGAATGCCATTATTTTTCCACCTTTAATCAATGCATCAATCTGAGGTACATTTTCTTTTGAAACATTTCCTTCCAGCATAATGATTCCGGAGTAAACAGGTTTATGGGTATGGAGATACGGACGGATTTTAGAATTGGCACCATCTGAAGCAATCACAATATCAGCATACACTGATTTCCCGTTTTTAAAATGAAGCAGCCACCCTTCATTCTGGCGTTGCATAGAAAGAAAATGACTGTCCCAGATTACCGTTTCAGGATGCAAAGATTCTAACAGCATATTTCGTAAAGGGCCGCGGTCTATTTCAGGACGGAAATGTTCATGACCAAAATCCTCTTCAGGTTTCGTCTCGTGATCATTAAAAAATATTTCTGCCTTTTCATTCATGATCAGTGTTCTGTCTGCGCCGGGACGGAAGGCCTGTTTAAACTCTTCCAGAAGTTCCGTTTTACGGATGGCTGCCAAACCTGAATCTTCATGCATATCGAGTGGAGAACCCTTTACGCGTGCATTTTTGTTGAAGTCTCTTTCATATACTTTTACATCTGCGCCTTTCAATTGTAAAAGTCTTGCCAGTGTAAGTCCTGCCGGACCGCCACCAACGATTGCTATTGATTTATTGTCTATCAGCATTGTTGATTTAAATTTTACATGGCAAATTTATCTTCCTTTCAACACGGATAATAGTACAAATCGGTCGTTTTTATTTTTGGATAATTCTTTGGGTGCAACCCCGGAAAACTTCTTTACTTCTTTGATAAAATGATTCTGGTCTGTATAATTGAGTTCCGGGAAAAGTCTCCCTTGGGCAATGTGTTCCAATGATGCTCTGAAACGCAAAATAGTAGAATAGGCTTTTAATGACAGGCCAAGCTGTTTGGTAAAGTACCGGTTAATCTGTCTGCTGCTCCAGCCTGTTTTTTCAGAAAGTTCCTGCACGCTCATTTCTCCTTTTGAGGCATATACCAGCTCAAAAAGTTTTCGTTTTCTTTCATCTACTTTCAGTGGAAGCAGTTCTTTTATTTTTTGGGTTGCTTTCGTACAGCAATGGCTGAAATCCTTTATATCATCAGCTTTAAAATTCCAGAAATCAGGAGAAAGCTCTTTTCCGATATTCAATAAATCAGCAATGGAGGTATTCAGAATGTATTCAACTGCAAGAGGTTTGAAACTTACAACAAAAGTAGCCATACGGGGAGCTATAAACCTTTGCTCAGGATAGGTTTCCAATCCGAGAAGCGTAACATGAAAAGGTTCTGTAGCCGACTGTGAAAAAAATAAATCAATTCTTCCATCCGGAATGATAACCACTTCCTTAGCTTCATCCGAAAGGTTCTGAAAAGTGCCCAGATTTTCAACGAAATCTGCAATCTCTTTATCAGGTTCGATGAAAAGGTAAGTGAAGTCATTCTCCATAGTAATGTCTTATGTCGTTTAAAGAAGAAAATTACAAAATACATCTGATCTATTAAAAAAGAATATAGTTTATTTTAATAGCTTATAAATGCTATTTTTGTCAGGAGAGATTTAAAAACAAATATGCTGCAGCTTTTATTTTATGAACAAATCATCACTTAATGCCTACTTCCATTCCTTATTCAGTATCCAAGCTGAAGTAGTTGAAAAAATTACTGAAAAATTCAGTCATTTTGAGGTAAAAGCAAATACTGTTTTGCTGGATAAAGATACGATCAGTACCAAAACCTACTTCCTGGAAAAAGGCTATGTGCGGTCTTATATCCTGAATGAAGATAATGAGGAGATTACCACCAATATTTATACAGCTCCCTGCTTCGTTAATGATTTTCTGTCTTTTTTCAGACAGCAGCCTACCAAAGAAATATATCAGACGATCACCGAATGTGTCTTTTGGGAGACCGGATTGGAAAACGTACAGCATAATTTTCATAATATTCCTGAATTCAGAGAGTTCAGCAGGCTTCTTTTTGTTCTTAATTATTATACGATCCATGACCGGCTCATCGAAATGGCGAGTCAGAAGGCTTCCACGAGATATTTTAACCTGATGAAAAAAGATCCCGATATTTTTCAGCATGTTCCTTTGAAGGTGATTGCTTCTTACCTTGGGATCAAGGACAGTTCCCTGAGCAGGATAAGAAGGGATATTCATAAATTGTAATTTCTTTTCATTTGTCAAGTGATAGTTCAGGAATCATCGCTCATCTTTGCTTAAAAATAATTTCATGAACAAAAAACATATTGTTGTAGTAGGATTAGGTGGTGTAGGCGGTTATTTTGGATTTAAAATAAATCAGAATAATGAAACCACGGAAAAATATACCATTTCTTTTGTTGCCCGTGGAGAAACGTATGAGAAAGTGAAAGAAAACGGCTTGACTTTGTTATCTCCCGAGCATTCCAATTCTCAGACCCATCCTGATGATATCGTGCAGAATATCAGTGAGATCAAAAATCCTGACCTGGTTTTGATCTGTGTAAAAGAGTACGATCTTGAAAATGTCTGTAAACAGTTGCAGGAAGTTATTAATAAAGATACTGTATTGCTTCCGATGATGAACGGAGCAGATATTTATGACAGAATCCGTAAAATAATTCCGGAACACACTATTCTTCCAACCTGTATCTACGTAGCTTCCCATATTAAAGAAAGAGGAGTAGTGGAACATAAAGGAAAAGCCGGAAAAATGATTGTGGGAAGAGATCCTGAGCATTTTTCTGCTCCTGTAGAATGGATTACAGAGCTATTGAGTGAAAGTAAAATTGATTTTGATTTTAAAGATAATTCATTATCAGATATCTGGACGAAATTTATTTTTATTGCCAGCTTCGGATTGGTAACAGCAAAGCATAATTCATCTATTGGAACTGTATGTACCGATGAACAGCAGGAGAAAGAAGCAGCTGAAATTATGAAAGAAATCAAACAGATTGCTGATAAGAAAGGAATCTATCTTCAGGAAGATATCATCGCTAAAACATTTGAAAAAGCCTCAACATTTCCTTTTGAGACTCCAACTTCCTTACAGCTTGATATTAATTCCGGAAAGAAGGATAATGAGCTGGAATTGTTTGCAGGTGCTGTATTGAAATATGGTTCTGAAACTGGGGTAGAAACTCCTTTTACTCAAAAAATCTACACTGAGATTAAAGCAAAATAAGTTTGGGCCTTAACTCAAAGAAAAGCAATATAAGAAGGCGGGCTAAAGCCCGCCTCCATTGAAAATTAAATATAAAAGATAAAAATTTTTTAGTCGCTTTCTTGCTTCATAGCGTTTATCAGACGACTCAATCGGGTACTTAGGCACTATGCATAAATTTTTGCCGGTTTAATAATATTTCTTCAGTTTCCCGATGATCAGGATCATCTACACAGCAGTCTACAGGGCATACGGCCTTACATTGTGGTTCCTCATGAAACCCTTTACACTCCGTACATTTTCCGGATACAATATAATACACTTCATCCGAGACTGCCTGATGATAAGCATCGGCATCACCTTCCGTACCGTCAGGAAATATGATATGTCCTGAAAGTTTGGTTTTGTCTTTCCAGCGCCAGTCAATAGCACCTTCGTAAATGGCTGAGTTGGGGCATTCAGGTTCACAGGCTCCACAGTTGATACAGGCATCTGTTATTTTTATAGCCATATTGTTTGAATTTAGAGGGTTTAAAAAAGGGATTTCGTCAACGTTGAACGGTTCTGAAATCCCTGCTAAACTTAATTACAGCAGTTCAACACTGTTCTTTGAAAATAAGCAGCATAAAGTGTGCTATTTTTTATTTTAAATCATTAATATGCAGTAATTTCTGCCGGTACTTAGTCAATAATGGTTATTTTTTTAGAAGCTGCAATGCTGACAAGCTTATCAAACTTACCGGAATACAGATCCGAAATCTGAGAGGGTTGTTCTTCCTTAAATAATGAAGACCTGACAATCGGAACACTGAATGGCAATGGCCAGGCACGCAATGATTTGGCTATAGAATCCATGGCGTTAATTCCCTGCATGGCCTGAAGACCATCAGCCCAGCATACCAGCCCTACAGTTTTATCTGTGAGATAAGGCTCGTACCAGTTGGCGGTTACTTCAAGCCAGTCCAGGCAGTTTTTCATTACTCCCGGAATGCTGCCGTGATAAAGAGGAGCCAGCCAGATATGCAGATCAGCATCTGTGAACATTTGAGCCATATGCTCTACGGCCAAAGGAGTTTTGGTAAGTGTAACATCGAATAAAGGAATGCCGGAGTCAGCAAGTGTAAAAATATCAGTCTGAATTCCCAGTATTTTCAGGCGTTCAGAAAAATAATCTGAAATCAGTCCGGAAGTAGATAAAGTTCTTCTTTCCAGCGATCCGTTGAATATGATTGCTTTCATTTTTTAATGTTTAAAAATTACTTTGGGTAACCCAATTTCACCATACATCAGTGTTTTCACCAGCGGTTTCAGTAATCCTGCTGCTAATAAATACAATGAAGGATCATGATGAGTACTTGCGCGGACAACCACTTTCTGATTTTTATACTGTTTCAGATCAGCATAGATGAGACGGCGTTTCCAGAGATCAAGGAGTACAGTTTCTGCATTGTTTAAATCAGCATAAGAAGCGTAAGGAGACAATTTTTCCATAATAAGCATATAAGCCCAGGGCGGAATGATAGCATCCGTAGAACAGATGATCGCTACTGCTTTTTCATTGTAAACAGAAAAATCCACCGCAGCAATTGATTCTTTAAATTCCTTCTCCTTAACAATCATTCCCATGAAAAGATGTTCTTTGATATCCAGTTCTACAATTTCCGTAGTCGGTTTGTAATCTGAAAGGTCAAGAGCAATAATGCCTGAAGCCTTTGCTTTATTGATAAAATTTTCCTCAGTCATAATTCGTTTACTTTCAGTATTATTTATTTTACTTTTGACAAGGCTTCTTCATATTTTCTTTCAACAGCAGACCAATCCAGTACAGACCAGAAAGCATCCAGATAATCTGCGCGTTTATTTTGATAATTCAGATAATAGGCATGTTCCCAGACATCCATTCCCAAAATCGGAAAACCTCTGTTGGTGGAAAGAATATCCATCATCGGATTATCTTGATTAGGGGTAGAGCTGATGGCCAATGAGCCGTTGAATTTTACAAAAAGCCATACCCATCCTGAACCAAACTGTGACAAACCTGTCTTCTTCATTTCTGCTTTTAGATTGTCAAGGCTCCCGAAAGTAGCTGTGATATCGTCATGAAGCATGCCTTCAGGATTCAGCTTGGGTTTTGGAGAAATAATTTCCCAAAATAAAGAATGGTTATAGTGGCCGCCACCATTATTTCTGACGGCAGGACTGTATTCACTTATTCTTTGCAGTAATGAATCAAGGTCGGGATTGGTTTCATTGGTTTGTGCCAGTGCTGCATTCAGATTATCTACATAAGCCTGATGATGTTTCTGATGGTGAATGATCATCGTTTCTTTATCTATAAAAGGCGCCAAAGCATCGTAAGCATAAGGTAACTGTGGTAATGTAAATGGAGTCATTGTATTTATTTTTTTGATTAATGTCTCACAAAGGTAGAAATATATTTAAATAAAACAACTTTATGGTTGTTTTATTTATTTTCTGATGAGTATAAGTAAAATGTTGTAAATCTTTATTTTATCCTTGATTTTATAAGGTTATAGAAAATGACTATATTTGTTGTTGAAAAATAAAACAACCTAAATATTGTCAAATGAAGAAGCCGGCTGCGGATCGTATTCTGATGTTTTTGAAGATGAGAGGTGAGGCTACATCACTTCTTATTGCTGAAGAATTGTCGATCACCAAAGAAGGGGCAAGAAAGCATTTACTGAATCTTGCTCAGGAAGGATTGATCCGGTCTTCGGTGAAGAGCGAAGGGGTTGGGCGTCCATCTACGTACTATACTCTAACAGAGAAAGGATTGGTTCAGTTTCCGGATACCCATGCGGACGTTACGGTTCAGATTTTGAAATCCGTGAAAAATCTTTTGGGTGAAAATGCATTGGATTTATTAATCAGCGACCGGGAAAAAAATACCCATGAGCGTTATGAAAAAGTACTTTCAAAGGCAGAATCACTGGAACAGCGCCTAGAATCTCTTTCAAAAGTGCGTAGTGATGAAGGCTATATGGCAGAATGGAAAAAAGAAGGGGAAGACTATTATCTGATTGAAAATCATTGTCCGATATGCGCTGCAGCAACAGAATGCCAGGGTTTTTGCCGCGCGGAGCTATCCAATTTCCAATCCCTGATAGGAAAGGAGTATACAGTGGAAAGAATAGATCATATTACTTCCGGTGGGCAGCGTTGTGTTTATAAAATCAGCCAATAATTCATCGCTTATAATTTATCATTCAAAATGGCTTTAAAAGCAGTAATATTTGATATGGACGGTGTTCTGGTAGACTCAGAAAAATTCTGGACCCAGGCAGAACTGGATGTATTTTCATCTTATGGAGTGCAGGTTACGGATGATCTTGCGGCACAAACCAAATATATGACGACTCAGGAAGTAACCGAATTCTGGTATAAAAGATTCCCCTGGGAAAATTTTGATGCCTCTGATCTGGAATATAAAGTGGTTACAAGAGTAATCGAAATGATACAGACCGAAAACTGTACCATGTCTGGTGTAGAGAAGTTTATTAAAAATCTTAAGAACAAAGACTACAAAATAGGCCTGGCTACCAATGCTCCTTTACGGGTAGCACATGCGGTGCTTGAAAAGCTTCAGATTCATGACCTGTTTGATACCATTCACTCATCAGAGTTTGAAAATCAGGGAAAACCTCATCCTGCCGTATATCTTACTTCTGCAAAAAATTTGGGAGTTTCTCCGGAAGACTGTATAGCTATTGAAGACAGCCAGTCAGGATTAAAAGCGGCAAAAGAAGCCGGAATGCAGACTATAATTTTCACCAATAATGACGAAAATATAGATTCAAACCTTGCCGATTTTAAAATCCTGAATTTTAATACAGTTTTTCTGCCGTTATTTGTTGAATAGTGAATAGTGAATAGTGAATAGTGAATCCGCTCCGCTGTGAATGTTAAATGATGTTACAAAATGGACTATTGACTGCGCAGCAAATTGACCATTGACATTTCCTCGCATCTCGCATCCCGAACCCCAAAATCAATACTTCGTCAACACCTCCATCAACAACAAAATAGAAACCAGCTTTTTAGACGACTTATACTCCGGACTAAGCTGTTCACGGATTTCTCCCAAAGCTTTGCTTAGCTTATTACTTACTGTTTTATTGCTGAGCCCCAGCGCTTCTGCTGTTTCATTCACAGACATATTTTTCCTGATTCTCATATTGTATACCTGCTGTTCCGTTGAGGGAAGCTGGGAAACTACTTCATCAATCATAGTCAATAAAGCACTGATCTCATTTTCTTCAAGGATTTCAAAATACTCGGAATCTGCTATTTCTATTTCATTCGGAATATCAAACTCGTCAATACTCAGCGTAGGAGGCGCTTTTTTGTAGCTGTTATAAAAATCAATAATCCGGTAATGAAGATGACGGAGAAGGTAGCCTTTGGCACTTTCTGTATCATCGGTTTGTATGGCATCCGTATTCTCAAGAATCTTCATCCACAGGTTCTGGAGGATTTCTTCAGAAACTTCCTTATCCCGTGTCCGTACATAAACAAAGCGGTACAGACTATCCCAATACCGGTCATACAGCAGCATAAATGCAGGGCGGTCGCCTGATTTTATTTTCTTTAATAATATATAGTCTGTTGGGCTCATATTGTGATACAAAATTACCTAAAGGAAAATTAACTTTTTGTGAACTTTGGGTGTGATAAGATTAAATATTTCTGAAAAACAGGCCGAAAATTGAACGTTAATGTTGAGTAAATGTGAAATATGACGAAAATTATTAACAATTTGGTTGTAATGTGAATATAACGTTAAGAATGCCCCGGGGAAGTTTTTCATTTTCACTGTCTTATAGATAGAAGTATCTGTGAATACATGAAAGACCCCTATGAAAAAACTTTTACCATATAAAAATATTGAAGCCTTTGTTTTCAGACTTTGGGAACGGGAAGTTTCGGAAGACTCAATTTCTGAAAAAGAAAATGAACTTTTAAAACAGTGGAAAAATCTTGCAGAAAAAGATCTGGATATTGTGCATCTTAAAGAATCCAGAGAAAGGGTATTATCCGGACTGGAAAATTACTTTTCTCAAAAAGATATTGTATCTATCCCGTCAGCAAAAAGCTTTAGAACACATCTTTATAAAATTGCAGCGGTTATTATTCTGCTTTTAACATTGGGCGGAGTTTTTACCTACACCTTATTCATTAAGCCAGATGTTTATCTTGCAGAATCCGGAAATCGTATTGTTCATCTTGAAGACGGATCTGTGGTTACTCTTTTACCAGGCGCTGTACTGACTGTAGAGAAATCTTTTCCTGCGTCCACCAGAGTTGTGGATTTGAAAGGAGATGCAATCTTTTCTGTGGCAAAATCTAAAACACATCCATTCATTGTTCGTGCTGATGGTTTCAGTACTAAAGTATTGGGAACGGTATTTAAAATCTCACAGTCCGGGAAGAAAAAAGCGGTTGATCTTTATGAAGGAAAGGTGGCTGTATCCACTCCCGGGGTTCCGGTTTCGTTCCTTAAGCCTAATCAGAAGTGGACCAACTTCGGAATTGCTCATACTACGGCAGTTATTTCACTGAAACCTGTAAAAAATTCAGCAGACAGGATTGCTGCAATATTGTCTCTGAGTTTTAACGATGTTCCTTTAAAAGAAGTAGTAGCAGTCCTGGAAAGCAATTATCATACAAAGGTTCAATATCCTAAGGAAGCTGAAGATAAAAAAATTACTGCTGATTTTACGGGAGGAACGGTCGGAGAAAATATTGAATCACTGGCTTTCATCCTGGGACTGGAAGTACAGAAAAAAGAAAATACCTATATCCTTAAGAAATAAATCATTATAAAAAATAAATAATCATAATCAAGAGAACACTATTAAGTATGAAAAGTTTGAAATGTGGGATTACCATAGCAGCCTTATTTTTTACTGTAGCAGCAGAAGCTCAGGAGCTGGTTCAGAAAGTAACATTTTCTGTACCTGCCAACAGACCGTTGATTGAAGTTTTAGAAGAATTTGCGGGAAAAACGGGGATGAGACTGGCTTATTCCAAAGTAGATATTAAAGAGCTGAAGGTAAAAGGAGTGAAATGTGAAAATACTTCTGTCAACAACTGTCTGAAGGACATTACCAATGGGCTTCCCGTTATATACCGACTGTATGGTGATCTTATTTCGATAAAATATGAAAGTTCAAATATTTCCGTACCGGGAAACGGACGTATTTCCGGTAAAATAGTGGATGAGGTGGGAAATCCCGTTACCAGAGCAGAAGTTAATATTGCTCAGAAAACTGTGGTAACAGACAATAACGGAGATTTTACCATAGATCTTCCTTCCGGAACTTATAATCTGACGATAAAAGCACCTAAATATAATACGCTGAGAGTTGAAAAATTGTCTGTTATCAATAACGAAACCAGTTCTGTCTCATTTGCTTTAAACAAAGCTTCTGATAAAATTACAGATATCAAAGAAGTTGTGATTACGACAGCCCGTAAAGCAGATACTCAGGCGGGACTTCTTGCCCAGCAGAAGAAAGCAGCCCAGATGAGTGATGGTATTTCAGCGGAACAGATTTCCAAGACACCCGACAGCGATGTGGGAGGAACTTTGAAAAGGGTAACAGGAATTACCACCATTGATAATAAATATGTAGTGGTAAGATCCATGGGAGAACGTTGGAACACCGCGGCCATGGACGGAATCAACCTGCCAAGCACGGAAGCGTATAATCAGAATTTTTCATTTGACATTATTCCTACGGCAATGGTAGAAAGTGTGGTGGTAAGCAAATCTGCCACTCCTGATATGAATGCCAGCTTTGCAGGAGGTTACGTAGAAGTGAGAACCAAGGATATTCCCAATGAGAACTTTACAACCGTTACATTAGGAACTTCATATAATGATCAGTCGGCTTTCAAAGAATTTCTGACCCGCAAGCGGGGAAAGTACGACTATTTCGGGTATGATGACGGGACAAGAGATTTTCCCAAAGGACTGGAGCCGATGAACTGGACAGATCCAAGGTTTTTTGAACAGTCCAGGCAGTTTACCAATGACAATTTCAGCACCTATAAAACCAGAGGTGACATGGGATCTAATATACAGCTGGCAGTGGGAAGAACCTACGCTCTTAAAAATAATAATAAATGGGGATTTGCCGGAGCATTTGTTATCAGAAATGAACAAAACAAACTGGATATTGACCATACAGGAAGGGGAAACTGGCTGGATACCACAGGAATGCCTGATGCAAACGGGCAGATTCCATTCTATAACTTCAAAAACAGCGGAGCTTCCTACAATTATAACTCTACACTGGCAGGGATGTTGAACTTTGGGCTGCAGCTGGGAAAAAACAGAATTTCATTCCGTAATTCCTACACCCATATTTTTGATAATACATTAACAAGAGTTACCGGTTGGAATGAGTATACTACTAACAGTGGTATGGCATCCAATGCAGAATTAGCCTATAATTATTTTTATAACGGAATCATCCCCAATAATGATCCTTCCCAGATTAAAAACCTGGACAGACCTTATACTGATAATACCAACTATCCCATCTTTCAGACCCTTTTGCAGAATAAACTGGAAGGGAACCATAAAATAGACAATACTGAAGTCAGCTGGTTTGCAGCAAGAACAGGGATAACTTCTGATACGAAGGATTATACGCAGTATTTGACTCTTTATGATTTTATTGGAAGTGAAATTCTGGCCTATCATAAAATTTATAACACCGGAGCAAATTTTTATAGAGGATATATCGCCAATAAAGAAACGGATTACAATTATGGAGCTTCCGTTAAATGGGATCTGGATTTCGGAAACTTAAACAATACGATTAAGACAGGATATGCAGGAACAGTGAAAAATAATACCAATCAACAACAAAAATTCTTTTTGCGGGTGGATGAGAACAGAAATGTTCCAAATAGTGAAAAAAATTACCTGACAATGCATGGAACCCTTTCAGATTGGTTCAATGGATCTCAATATGTACCGGGAGGTATCGGATGGGAAACCAAGGCATTGTATAAAAACGATAAATATGAAGGAGAAGTAAAACAGCACGCTCTTTATCTTATGTTTGATAACCGTTGGAAGAAATTAAGATTGGTATGGGGACTTCGTGCAGAGTACTTTAAGTATGACCTTATTTCCCAGCAACTGGACACGACTGATGATAAGAATATTGAAAGAGCAGCTATTGAGGATAAGTCATGGCAATTTATGCCCTCTGCAAATTTTACTTATAGCCCTACGAATAAAATCAATTTCAGACTTGCCTATAATAAATCTGTCATCCGTCCGCAGTTTAATGAAAGAACGGGGCTTCCTTATTTCGATCCGGTGGCCAACGGTTTGATTTACAACACAGAAATGACCTCTTCTGTCATTAATAATTATGATTTCAAATTTGAGTGGTTTCCAGGATTGGGAGAAATATTTTCTGCAGGGCTTTACTATAAAAATATAGACAGACCCATAGAACGTGAAGGGCATATTTCCAGTGAAGGGAATCTATATCTCTATAACGGTAATTCAAAAAATGCAAAATTATTGGGTGTGGAAGCCGAGGTAAGAAAGAATTTAGGATTTATAGCAGACGAAACCTTTCTGAAAAAGCTTTTTATAAGCGGAAACTTTACCTATAATCATACAAAGGTAGTATCCTTTATAGATCTTTATAAAACAGGAGACAATGATGAAACCTATGAAGTAAAACGTCCGCTGTACGGGCAGACTCCGTATGCCTATAACCTTGGATTGACTTATGATGACGACCGATTGGGACTGAGCTTTTTATACAATGCTAAAGGAGATCAGTATATCACCGTAGGATATGCTTACAAAGGAGAAGAAATACAGCGTCCTTATGCGGTGGCAGACGCACAGGTCTCCTATAAATTCCTTCGCAATAAAAATCTTGAATTAAAATTTAATATAAGAAACATCTTCAACAGGGTAAAGGAATATTACAACAACTATAATTCTTATCTGGCTGCAAAAGAGGTAGGAGGAAGCAATATAGGTACAATAAGAGAAGCCTGGGATCTTCTTCCCGGAGCAACGGATAAGTATGATAAAAATATTGACACAATTATGTTCCGAGCTTACAGCGGAAGAATGTTCAGTCTTAGTGTGAATTATACTTTTTAGATAAGTATGTCAACGATATAGAAAGATATCTTAATGATAGAAATGTACAGGTTTCGGGAACCTGATCAAAAACTGAAATATTGATGATGCGCAAAGCAGTACAGTTCTGAGAAAACCGGACGTTAGCAGCTTTAACGGATTGTATGGGAACTCCCGCAATGCAGTTGCTCCTGCAGAGATGGGATGAACCCAAAAACAATACGAAGAAATAGAGAGGAAGATATTACTGAATACTAAAAACTGATCTGGTATAAAAATAAAACAACCGGATTTATTAAAAATTATAACATGAAAAGATTCATTCTAATTGCAGTGGCAGGACTATCCCTTACTGCCTGTCAAAATGATCATTTAGCGGATTCTTCTACTTCATTCGAAATGAAATCTACTTATGCTGAGTATATTACAGCTTCTGCTCTTCCGGTAACCAGTGTAAGCGGAGATATTACTTCCAATACAACATGGAGCGGGGTGATTGAAATGGATGGAGTTGTAACGGTAAAAAACGGGGCAACTTTAACAATCCAGCCGGGTACATTCATTAAAGCTAAACCAAGCACAAACTATACCCCTACAGGGGTTTTGGTAATTGCTAAAACAGGAAAAATCAATGCAGCAGGTACAGAAGCTCAGCCTATTATTTTCACCAGCTACAAATTATTAGATGGTAACGAAGATACTACTGCTGCCCCTGGTGACTTCGGAGGTGTTATCTTGTTGGGAGATGCCCCTGCAAATACAATTAATACTAAAACAATTGAAGGATTATCTGGGTATGATTTTTATTACGGAGGTACAAACCCTTCTCACAATGCAGGAATATTGAAGTATGTTCGTATTGAATTTGCAGGATATGACTATGGAGGAGCTAATTCGGGAAACGAAATCAACGGTCTGACTTTAGGAGGTGTTGGTAAGGGAACTACTTTAGATCATATTCAGGTATCTTATGGGAAAGATGACTCTTTCGAATTCTTCGGGGGAAACGTAAATGCTTCCAACCTTGTTTCTTTTGCTGCTGAGGACGATAACTTTGATTTTGATAACGGATATACTGGTACAATCACTTGTGCACTGGCTTTGGCAGATTACAACTCTACACACAGTCCTAGCAGCTCTAGTCCGGATTCTAACGGTATTGAACTTGATAACAATGCAGATGGTTCTTATACAACATTGTTGACTCATCCGGTGATCAATAACCTTACTATTATCGGTGCCAAGAATTCTTCTAAAGGCGTTTTATATGAAAACGGTATCCATATCAGAAGACACGGAAGATTGACATTGAACAATGCTGTTGTAACAGGTTATCCAGTAGGAATCAAAGTAGAAGGTACTGGTTCTGAACTTTCTGCAGCTTCCAATTTAGGTTCAATCCAGGTACACGGATTTGGTACTTCCGTTACAGGAGCTGGTACGGCAGGAATTCCTGCTTCTAACCTATTAACAGGAACTATTGCATCTCTATGGGGTATGAGCCAACCTTTCTATAACGAAGGAAGCTGGAATGTATCTCCAAGAAACTGTGGAAACTTTCAGGGACTTTGGTCCAAGTATAATTTCTCCATTTTAGAATAAGGAAATGAACCTTATGAGTATGGAGATAGAAACTTAGAGTAAAAAGATATCTTAATTATAGAAGCGTACAGGTTTCGGGAACCTGATCAAAAACTGAAATAATACTGATGATGCGCACAGCAGTACAGTTCTGAAAAAACCGGACGTTAACAGCTTTTCCCAGGCATTAACGGATTTTATGGGAACGCCCGCAATGCAGCTCCTCCTGCAGCGATGGGATGAACACCAAAAAACAAATCGAAGGAATAGAGAGGAAGATATTCCTGAATAAAAAACTGATCTGGTATAAAAATAACACAACCGGATTTATTAAAAATTATAACAATGAAAAGACTAACTCTAATTGCAGTGGCAGCATTATCTCTTACAGCTTGTCAAAATGATCAACTGGCAGATTCATCTTCTCCATTCGAAATGAAATCTACTTCTGCTGAGTACCTTACAGCTTCTGCTCTTCCGGTAACTACCGTAAGTGGTGCTATTACTTCGAATACTACATGGAGTGGAGTAGTTGAATTAGATGGAATTGTAACGGTAAAAAATGGGGCTACATTGACCATTCAGCCTGGTACATTCATTAAAGCTAAGCCAAGCGCAAACAATACAGCTACAGGAGTTTTGGTAATTGCTAAAACAGGAAAAATCAATGCAGCAGGTACAGAGGCTCAGCCTATTATTTTCACCAGCTACAAATTGTTAGACGGAAACGAAGATACAACTGCTGCTCCTGGTGACTTCGGAGGTGTTGTTATATTAGGGGATGCGCCTACAAACACTCCATTCACAAAAACAATTGAAGGATTATCCGGTCCTGATTTCTATTACGGAGGTACCAATGCTTCCCATAACGGAGGAACATTAAAATATGTTCGTATCGAGTTTGCAGGATATGATCTTTTAGCTCCGAATTCAGGTAACGAAATCAACGGTCTTACGTTAGGAGGAGTAGGAAACGGAACTACTTTAGATCATATTCAGGTTTCTTTCGGAAAAGATGACTCTTTTGAATTCTTCGGAGGAACTGTAAACGCTTCAAACCTTGTTTCTTTTGCAGCTGATGACGATAACTTTGACTTCGATAACGGATATACAGGAACAATTACTTGTGCACTAGCTTTGGCAGATTACAACTCTACACACAGTCTTAGCGGAGCAAGCCCGGATTCTAACGGTATCGAGCTTGATAACAACGCAGAAGGTTCTTCTACAACATTGTTGACTCATCCGGTGATCAACAACCTTACTATTATCGGTGCCAAGAACTCTTCTAAAGGTGTTTTATATGAAAACGGTATCCACATCAGAAGACACGGAAGATTAACATTAAATAACGCTGTCGTTACAGGTTACCCTGTGGGTATCAAAGTAGAAGGTACAGGTTCTGAGCTTTCTTCAGCTTCAGCATACAGCACCATCCAGGTTCACGGATTTACTACTTCAGTTACAGGTGCAGGTACAGCAGGAATCCCTGCAGCTAACCTGGCGACTGGTACTCCTGCAGCTCTATGGGGTATGAGCCAGCCTTTCTTCAACGAAGGTGGTTGGAATGTATCTCCAAGAAACTGTGGAAATTTCCAGGGACTTTGGACAAAATACAACTTCTCCATTGTAGAATAATAAAAACTTTAAAAAGCAGGGAACAGCACATGCTGATTCCTTGCTTTTACTTCAAAAATTTTAATCATCAGCATTATGAAAAAAATAATTTTATCATCTGTTCTGTTTTTATCCCACCTGGCTGCAGCACAGTCTCTGGTATGGGGAAATTCGTTTGATACTCCTGCCGATCTTCAGGGCTGGACTTTTCATGACCTTAATAGCAATGGAAACGGATGGGTACAGGGAGAAAACATCTATCACAACGGAACTACCTTAGCCTATGGAACTGCAGGTGTTCTCCGCCATTCTATCAATTTGGTTCCAACTGGAAATGCTAACGGATTTACCACAGAAAATGACTGGATTATTTCTCCTCAGATTGACCTTACCAATACTGCAGGAACCATTACGCTGGCCGCTTATATCGGGAGACAGAGATCTACTCACACGATTGTTGCCAGAGAACTTTTTATCTATGTAAGCACACCGCAGAAAGAAGTTCCAACGTTATCGGACTTTCAGGCAATGACCGTAGATGCAGACGGAAATGATGTTCAGAGTATGTATAAAATACAGGTGGGTGACTCAGCCAATCCTTTTCCGGCTGATCTTACCCAGTTTGTAGAATCCCTTGTAGATCTTTCTGCTTTTGCCGGGAAAAAGATCTATATCGGAATGTGGTCAAACAGAAAAACAAGCGGAAACAATGTCCAGAACATTAATATTGATGAAATAGGAATTTATGCTACTTCATTTTTGGGAACTAAGGATGTAAAAAGAAACAAAATTGTAACACAAATAGCAGAAAATCCGGTTAGAGAATCTTTACAGCTGCAGCTTAATCCGGCATTGAAAGAAAATACAACTGTAGTGAATATTTACAATGCAGCGGGACAAAAAGTATTAACCACTCAGTATTCTAAAACGATTAATACGGCAGTCCTTATATCGGGAGCGTATATCGCAGAAATTACAGATGGAAAGATTACGGAAAGGCTGAAGTTTATTAAAAAATAATCATTCTATCCCCTTGGAATCTGATTTTAGGAACACCATGAAATTTTAAATAAATAACGGAGAGTCTTTGAAAAAAGCTATCCGGAACATATCCAACTAGTTTTTTTATAATTATATATTGCCCGGCCCACGGGCCGGGCAATATTTTTAAGTTTTACAAGAAATAATTGAAGAAAGATGAACAAAATCTTCGCATTACTACTGTTTTTCACTGTACTGTTTTCATGTACAGATAATAATACCATGGAGCTGTATGATAAAGTGCAGAAACCCGGAGACGTTAATATCAAAGGATTTTCCAAACCTGATGTCCTTCAGTTGAGGTTGAACGGACAGCCTGTATCCATTGACGGAAAAACGTCCTATACCAATAAAATTGAAACCCAGCTTCAGTTTGTTCTGGATCAGGGAGAAACTAATAAATTGTCTGTCTATAATCATGAAACAGGCGCTGAAATTGCAAAATACAATATTACATATGACAATATAAATGATTATAAAAACCTGTATTTCTTTAATCTCCCCGGAATCTATCTGCAGACCTATGCCGTAAAACCCCAGGTAAATCTGGGAAAAGTAGGTTTTGAATTTATTTTTCCCAACCTGGGTGAATTTTCCGGAAGTTCTCTCAAAGAAGTGAAAGGCATTTTGAAAAGAGAAAACGGAGTAGTACTTGCCGAGTTTGACAATATAGGTAAAGACAACTTTACGGCAGTGAAAATCTATAGTTTTTTCAGCTCGACAGCTCCCATATATCTTGAATTATACAAACCGGGAACTACAGAGCCTTATGCGGGATCTAAAATGATTCAGGTGAAATTAAAACAACACACGGGCGCCAATATGATTGTACTTCAGGAAAAAATGGAAAATGGAGAATGGGTGGTAAAAGGAGATATTGACGTAACAGAATATCTGTAATTATATATGAAAAACTTTTTAAAACTTCAATATATTGCCATCGCAGTTTTTCTCATTTCGTGTACCAGTAATAATGACGAAAGCGCACCCGTTTTTCCGGAGGGAAGTACCGAAGCTGTAAATCTTTGGGTTCAGGACAGTATGAAAAGATACTATTACTGGGCAGATGAGATGCCTGCAAAGCCGGATTATCAGCTTCCTGTAAAAGATTTTTTTAAAAGTCTGCTGTCTTCAAAGGACCGGTTTTCTTTCATGGTGAATACGGAAGATTCCTCTTCTTATCCACGTTCTATAAGGAATATGTACGGTTTTGACTATACCATTGTTCAGCTTGCTAATAATGAAGTGGTTACTGTAGTGAAGCTGGTGCTTCAAAATTCCCCGGCTTTCAATGCAGGGCTGGAAAGGGGAATGATCATTACCAAAGTCAATGGAAAAGCAATGACAGCTGCGAATGCCGAAGCAATGGCTTCATCCATTAAAGACCAGACGGTTGTAGAGCTTACCGTTGGAAAGTGGCAAAACGGATCGGTAACTGATGAAAAAAGTATTACCGTTTATTATGGTTTTTCTTTTGAACAGCCGGTTTTATCAAAGATTTTTGAGAAAAATGGGAAAAAAGTGGGCTATCTGTACATTTATGATTTTCCTGACGGTATGACGCAGACCTTGTACCAAAAATTTGGAGAATTCAAAATGGCAGGAGTACAGGAGCTGATTCTCGATCTCCGTTATAATTATGGAGGCTCGGTGTCATCTGCCGCAGCACTTTGTTCACTGATTCCTTCAGGATTATCATCCGTCTCGCCGTTCATCATTTTTAAAGGAAATAAAAATGGAGGTGAAGTAAAAAGAACATTTGCCCAGCAAATTGCCTATGATCCAAAAGCGTTGGACTTTGCAACGTTGCGTGCGAATGCGCTGGGATTACAGAAAGTATATATTCTCACATCGAACAGTACGGCATCTGCCGCCGAGATTGTTGTGAATAATCTCAAACCTTATATGCCGGTGATTCAGATAGGGGATATTACGCTGGGGAAAGATATGGCCGGATTTGTAGTGGAAGACAAGCGTAAACCCAGAAAAATTTCCTGGCAGATTCATCCGGTGATTTATAAAGTCTTTAATGCCAGCGGAGCCGGAGAATACAGTAGTGGAATTTCCCCGCAGAGCAATGTTAATGAATTTGCCGGACTGCCATTATTACCTTTGGGAGATCCCAATGAAACCCTTATTTCTTCTGCACTTAACGGTGGTTATTTCAAATCAGCAGGTCACGACAAGAATGGAAATATCAAAATTTTATTTCAGAGTGACGTGCCTCCGGTTATGATGGAGAAATAAGCTGGATTCAAAAACAAAAAATAATATAAAAAATATCTTTATCCATTACCCATTCACAAAATAACTAAAATGATAAAATCATGCAGGGAATAGAACCAAAACTTCACATGAACCTGACCAGCCGTATTGAATATTACCGTCTGCTGATAGAAGCTGCGGAAGATCCTGAAAGCCAGCCTTCGGAGATGATTACCCAGATTTCAGAACTGGGACATCTGTACGAACAGTATCTGCTTAACAAGAAAAATCTGGAAAACAGCATCAAAAACTACCGTGCCTATCATAACGATTTGAGAAAAAAGCTCACGTCAAGACTTAGGGAGCTCAGAAGAAAGGCAAGACAGAAATAAAGCCCGGAATGTACTTTATCGGTTGATTTTACGGTGAAATTCATACCTTTATGACATCAAGCAGAAGGATGAAAGACTTATGAATTTTACTCAGGCAGAACTTTCCGGTTATTTACAGGTATTGTGGCAGTTTTCCTGGCCGCAATGGATGATATTCAGCCTGATTGCCAATATTTTCCTCTACCTGTTTTCCATAGGTTTATATGTTTTTATCGAGAAGACTTGCCGTAAAAGTCAGCTGCAGGAGAAGAATCATCCTGTCACCGGATCCGATTTTTATCTTAGTCTGCTTACAATATTGTGTAACAGCTTTGTCATGTTGCTCGGAGCTCTTTTATGGAAAAAAGGATGGATTGTGCCGGGACAGACAGAATCCGTAATTGGCATAATAGGGGAAGTAGCTGTTTTACTCCTCTTAATGGATTTTCTGATGTATTTATTCCATTTCGCAGCACATTTACCATTGGTCTATAAAGTTCTACACGGAAAACACCATGAGCATGTCAGTACCAACCTTTTAAGTCTTTTTGTTCTGCATCCTTTGGAAACATAGGGTTTGGACTGATGATGCTGGTTATACTCATGGGATATGATTTCTCTGTCATTTCGATTTCCATCTATCTTTTGCTTAATCTGATCTGGGGAACGATAGGGCATCTGAACAGAGAATTTTTTCCGGTGTCTTTTGACCGCTTTTTTGTGGGAACAACCAGGTTTCATAACCAGCACCATTTGGATGAAAGTAAAAACTTTGGGTTTTATACTTCAATCTGGGACAGGTTATTCGGGACGTATAAGTAACTATGAATACTACAGTTTTATATTATTCAAAACTTTACCCAGCAGATAATTAAAATTTTCGAGTTCTTTAGAAGTGAGTATAGAAGCTGTCTGCCGTGTAATATTCTTACGGAATGTTTCCGAATTTTCTATGATAAATCGTCCTTTGTCAGTGACCGAAAGATTAAATTTCCTGTGATCTTTTTCCTCCTGTTTTCTGATAATAAAATCATGAGTGATCAAAAATTTCAACTGTTTTGAAATGGCTGCCTGACTGATATTAAATGCTGTTGATATTTCTCCTCCCGTGGCTGTTCCTTTTCTTAAAATAAATTCAATAATATTATAATGGGCTGCGGTGACTCCATTAATATCACCCCGGTTCATGTGAGCCAGAATAAGGCATTGGAAATCAGTAAATGTGTTAAAAAATTCTTTTTCAATGGGTTTCATTACAAATATGCTTAACTTAGTTAAATATTAACAAAGTTAAGTATTTTTATCATGGAAAATATAGAAATTACGAACGCCCGTCAGAATAATCTCAAAAATATTTCCATAAAAATTCCAAAGTACAGGATCGTGGTTTTTACGGGGGTATCGGGATCGGGAAAATCATCTTTGGTCTTTGAAACGATTGGAGCTGAAGCACAAAGACAGATTAACGAGACCCAGAACAGCTTTATCAGAAACCGCCTGCAGCATTATGGCCTTTCGGATGTAGATAAAATTGAAAACCTTAATGTTCCAATCATTATCAATCAAAAACGGTTGGGCGGAAATGCCAGATCTACGGTAGGAACGGCAGCGGACGTGTCTGCTTCTTTAAGACTTTTGTTTTCCAGAATGGGAGAGCCGTTTGTAGGGTACTCCAATGTTTTTTCATTCAATCATCCACAGGGAATGTGTCCTGAATGTGAAGGATTGGGATTTGTTCAGACTTTGAATGTGAATACCTTGATTGATCGTGAAAAATCCTTACATGAAGGCGCCATCCGGTTTCCGACTTTTCAGCCTGGTGGATGGCGTCTAACAAGATATACTTTGTCAGGTTATTTCGATAATGATAAAAAACTAAAGGATTTCACCGATAAAGAATGGGAAACTTTGCTGTATGCAAAGGAACACAAACCTAAACATCCACATAAAGAATGGGGAAAAACGGTAAGATATGAAGGTATTGTTCCAAGGATTGAAAAAGCGTTTCTGAAAAAAGATTCTAAAGAAAACATTACAAGAAAAGACGCTCTGAAGAATATTGTGATTACCAAAACCTGCCCGTCTTGCCAGGGAAAACGTCTGAACGAAAAAATACTGTCCTGTAAAATTCAGGGAATGAATATCGCTGACTGTATGGCGCTTTCTGTAGATGAATTACTGGAATTTATTACCTCTCTGGATTCAGGGGCATATGAAGTTATTATCAAAGAGCTTTCTGCAAAACTGCAGAATATCATCACAATCGGATTACAATATCTGACTCTTGACAGAAGTACCAACACGCTTTCAGGAGGAGAATCCCAGCGTATAAAAATGGTGAGGAGTTTGGGAAACAGCCTGGTAGACCTATTGTATATTTTTGATGAACCCAGTATTGGACTTCATCCGAAGGATCTGCAGAATATCATCACTATTATTCAGCAGATCAGAGACAAAGGAAACTCTGTTTTAATCGTTGAGCATGATCCGGATCTGATCAAAATGGCGGACAGGGTGATTGATATTGGCCCCGGTTCAGGAAGAAACGGAGGAGAAGTGATCTATGACGGGGCGTTTAAAGATTTAAAAAAATCGGTAGGTAAAACAGGTTCTTATTTCGCAACAAAACCTTCCATCAAACAAGAATTCAGAAAACCTGATGGCTATCTGGAAATTAAAAATGCCAACAGATATAATCTTAAAAATGTGACGGTAAATATTCCGACAGGAGTAATTACAGTCGTTACCGGAGTGGCAGGATCCGGCAAAAGTACCCTGATAAATCGTATTCTCCCGGAACTCTATCCGGATGTAACTATTATTGATCAATCTTTGTTTGCTGCAAGTGCCCGCTCCAATTTGCTTACTTATCTCGGAATATCAGATATTGTACGTAAGCTTTTTGCACAATCTAACCATGTTTCAGATAAACTCTTCAGCAGAAACAGTGACGGAGCCTGTAAAAACTGTAAAGGTTTGGGAATAGAAAAGATTGACCTGGCTTTTATGGATGATATTGAGCAGCCATGCGAGGTTTGCGGAGGTTCAGGATTTGATCCTGATGTACTTCAATATACCTACAGCGGAAAAACAATTGCAGAAGTCATGAGCATGACGGTTTCTGAGGCCTCTGATTTTTTTAAGGAAGAATTGGTGCTCAGAAATTTTGATCTGCTGATACAATTAGGACTTGATTATCTGACATTGGGACAAAGACTGGACAGCTTTTCCGGAGGCGAGAGACAGCGCCTGAAGCTGACAAGAGAACTGAAAAATACCAATCAGATCATTATTCTTGATGAACCGAGCACAGGGCTGCATCCAAGCGATACCCAAAAACTGCTTACGTTTTTTAATGGTCTTGCAGATCAGAATAATACGCTGATTGTTATCGAACACAATCTTGATATTATTTCTCAGGCAGACTGGATTATTGATATGGGACCGGGCGCAGGGAAATTTGGAGGTGAAGTATTGTTTGAAGGAACTCCGGTGGATCTTTTGAAAAATAAAAAATCATTCACTGCAGAGTTTTTGAGAAAACATATCCAATAAAAACAAAAGAAAAGCATTAAGTTGAACTGAACCATGAGATTGCTTCACCTATGGTTCGCAATGACAGGACAGTTCAACTTAATGCTCCTAAAACCTTATCAGCCTTAATGGTTCAAGATTCTTTTATTTTCCAGCCTTTACCGCAGATTTAATGACTTTTTCAATTAATCTCCAGTCATAATAATGAAATACTCGGCCATTGCTCATTGCAACAAAAATGCCTTTCGGGAATTTTGGACCTAAGTTAACATGGGTAACTTCAGAACCATCACTTTCTAATGTAGAAACGGGAATTTCTGCAATTCTCCCTTTGGCCTGATCTTCCCTCAAATATACGTTGAAGGTATCATTCTGCTGATTCGAAACCAGAATATAACCTTTCCCTTTATCAGTAGGATAGATGGAAATTCCTTCCACATCAGATTTAAAATCGCCTTTTCCGAAAACAGCTAATTCCTCATTACCTTTTTCCGGATCAGCATAATATTTGTGAACTCCAAATTGCTCATCAGAATAATAGATATAGCCCATTTCGTCATCTACAGCAATGCTTTCAATCTCTTTCAGACCACTGTATTTTCCGAATTTACGGACAACTTCTCCGGTGATAGAGCCATTTTTCTCCGTAAGCTTATATTGCCATAGGTAGCCATCAGCAGGACCAGATTTTCTTCCTACAATGACAAATATTTCTTCTGTCTGCGGATTTTTATACATGGAAACTCCCATCGGACCACGTTCCGTTTCTCCTTCAAATACAGAGACTTCTCCCACTTCTTTCAGTTCAGGAAGCGAATATAATTTTACTTTGTTCGTTTCCCTTTCCGTTACGGCAGCGATGTCTGTTTTCTTTCCATTTAAAATAAAACCATATTCAAGATCAACATTGTTGGGGCGCTTCAGTCCTAATACTTTATGGATGATTTTTCCGTTAAGATCAAAGGCGTACAAACCTCCATCCGTATCTTTATCTGTTCCGATGATAATACTTTTTGAAGGATCCTGAGAATTGATCCATATGGCAGGATCATCTGTATCATGAACCACTGTTTCTGTAATAACGGTAGGTTTTAATTTTTCTATAACTTCTTTCTGTCCTGTACAGCTGACCACAAAAGGAAGAACTGAAAGAGCCAGTATATAATGTAGGTTTTTCATGTTTATTTTAAAAATCAAATTTCACTCCCATTGTAAACCTTGGTCTGTAATATTCAGCCTGTGCGGTTCTGCTTGGGATTCCCTGGTAGTATCTTAACGGCTGGTTCGTCAGATTATTGGCTTCTGCAAAAACTCTGAGCTGGGTCGTAATCTTGTAGGAAGCATTAGCATCAAGGAAAAACTGTTTGTCGTAATAACGGTCATCAAATGCCTTGCCACCAAGCTCATCAATATAATGAGAAGCATAGTTCATGGAAACTCTTGCTGAAAAACGTTTGTTTTCCCATGAAAGAGATCCGTTGAACATATGAGGAGCAGCTCCCGGAAACCCTACATCTGTTCTTTCAATGCCTTCTTCATTGGTAATTCCTTTTGCTTTGGATTTAGTATAAGTATAGTTGACATACACTCCAAGTCCTTTCCAGAAAGCTCCGGGAATGAAATCAAGCTGTCTTTGCAAAGCAACTTCAAACCCATAAATATCTACATTGTCACCATTACGCTGCTGGGTAAATTTCCAGTTGCTTTCTCCGGCCGGAATTGGGTTGGTTTGTCCCCAAAAATCATTGGCAAAGTCGTTCGCGGTATAATTTCTTTTGGAATACGTATAAATGAAATCGTTAAGATTTTTATAGAAAACACCTCCGGAAAGAATCCCTACAGACTTGAAATATTTCTCTGCCATGAAATCAAAATTGTAGGCATAGGTTGCCTTCAGATTCGGATTTCCTGCTGCAACAATTTCATCTTCTGAAATAACATTCAGATAAGGAACTAAAGAATAATAGTTAGGGCGGGCAAGAGCGGTAGTAAATGCTGCACGAAGTACAAGATCTTGCACCGGAACATATTTGAAGGAAATATTCGGAAGGACATTGGTATATGTATTGGTATTATTGATTTGCCCTACCAAATCCTTCTCATTCATGACATAATTTCCGGTGTAATCAATCTGGGTTGTTTCAATACGGGCTCCAACGATCATCGATAGTTTATCATTAAAATCCTGATCCCAGCGGATATAACCTGCATAAATCTGCTCTTTTGCATTGTAATTGCTGGAAAGATACTTTTCAGGTTTCAACTTACCGTTAAATAAAGTTGGATTAAATAAATCCAATCCGCCAAGGAAAGAAGGGTCAACAAATGTTCCCGGAACATAATTTCCCGGCTGGAAGTTTTCACCATTCAGGTGTATGGTTGGCACCGATAAAAGACTTCCCATATTGTTAACAGGTGTAAAAGCGTAGAAATCATTCTCTCTTTCCTTTTTCTTCAAACGCATCCGGAAACCGGTACGAAGTCTTCCTTTCTGACCATCAATCACGGAAAACGGAAAACGTACATTTACTTTTGCGCCTAATTCTTTTTCCTGAGTAAAGTTATTGGCATCCGAAAGATCACTCAGTTTATAGCTTCCCGGATTGTCTGCTGCGAGAAGATTGAACATTGGTTTTTCAGGATTGCTAAGGTCAGGAGCGAAGTTCATTTTGCTGTTTTCAAACTCTATATAACGCTGATGAGGCTTATCTTCACTTGCGATGGCGTAATTGACAGCCCAGTCGAGGTCAACTTTAGAACCTAATAAATGTTCTCCTCGTAAAGCATAGTTCTGAACTTTTTGTTTTTCCAGACGGGTATTGTCATTATCGGCATCACCTCCTTTGTTTTGTCTTGTGATACTTCCTTTCCAGTCTGTAATCTCAGTTTCGTCGGCATTATAGACTGGTTTTATTTTATATCCTAAGGCATATCGGTTTTCTTTATCATTTCTGAAGTTATACATCGCAGAAGCATAGATCTTGTTTTTGGAATTGAACTCATAATCCATATTGAGATCAAAGCTGTGTCTGATACGGTGTTCATTATAATAGCGAACTCCCATTTTGCTTACATAAACCGTTTGGGCAAGATCATTGGCCTGGCTCCATACGGGTTCTATATTGTCCGAACCAAAATTGTTGTTGTTATAGGAAAAACTGAATACCGCGCCTAATTTTTTATCCAGAAAACGGTTTCCGTACACAAATCCGGCAGTGTAATTTCCTTTTTCACGGATGGGATTGTATCCTCCGGCAACGGTTGCGGAAATCCTCTGTCCGTTCGGGGAAGCCCTGGTAATAAGGTTTACGGAACCTCCGATGGCATCGGCGTCCATATCCGGAGTGAGGGTTTTATTAACTTCTATAGTAGAAATCATATCGGAAGGGATCAGGTCCATCTGTACATTACGGTTATCTCCTTCAGCAGACGGAATCCGGTCGCCATTCAGCGTAACGGAGTTCAGATTGGGAGCAAGCCCTCTGATGATAAGGTTTCTGGCTTCACCTTGGTCATTTTGTATCGTAATTCCCGGAACACGTTTCAAAGCATCTCCGATATTGGCATCCGGAAAACGTCCGATCTGATCAGAAGAAATCACATTGGTAATATTGGCGTTATTTCTTTGTTTATTCAAGGCTCTTGCCTGATTTTTCAGAGTCGCTCCCGAAACTACAATGGCTGCAATGGATGTCTCTTTCTTGTCGAAAATAATATTCTGACGGGTATTTTTTTCAGGTTCTACCGTTACAGTATACTCATGCACACCATAACCGAGGTAGTCAATTTTCATGGTATAGCTTCCAGGAGGAACATTCAGAAATACAAAGTTTCCGTGCTCATCCGAAGTGGTATATATATTTCCCGGGCTTAAAGAGATCTTGGCTCCAGGCAGGGCTATTTTTGAATCATCATTGATATTTCCGGACAAAGAACCGGTTTGTGCATAGAAAAAAATAGAGGCACAAAATAAAACAGACGTAAAAATTTTCTTCACTTTTAATATTTTAGATAAAAATAACAGCAAAATTAAACGTCTGTTTGGCAAATGCGTTGAAGAGAAAATTAAGAATATCTTAAGAATTGTTAATATAGCGGGATAGAGCTGTTATCTATCTTTCAGAACCTAAATTCTTCTCAACAGCATTTCCCTCTACGAGCAAAGTCAATTCATTACATCGTATAATCTGATGATTCCTGATGGTAAATTCTGCCAATACTTTATGTACCACCTTACTTCCATCTTTTAGGGTGGATTTTACTATGTGGTGGGTAAATATGATATTACCATTTTCAGCGTAACTGATGATATCAAACTTTTGTTCAGCCACTTTTTCTTTCAGTTTTCTGATGTGAAGAACAAATTCATCATAAGTAAGCTGAGAATGATCAACAATCTGAATGTATTCTTTTGAAAAGTATTTTTCGATTAATAATTCGTCAAATACCGGATTTTCTAGTACTTCCTGGAATACCTGCCGGATAAAATGCTTCATAATTTTATTATTTTGAAGCAAAATTACCTTACAGACTCATGACTGAACGATAACAATTGTAAAGAAATTACCTGCGGTTGCGTATTCTGCTTAATGAAACACTTGTGATTCCGAGATAAGAGGCAATATAATGCTGTGGAAAGCGTAGAAGAAGCTCCGGTCTGTTTTTGAGAAGCTGCTGATACCTTTCCTGAGGTGAATCTCTGATAAAAGAAATCAGCCGTTTATTAATTTCACTGAAACGTTTGTAAAAAAGCGGCTGAAAAGTGTGCTGGAATTCCTCATTTTCCATGAGCCTGTGAAAAGTTTCAGCGTGTAATTCATAAACAGTGGTTGATTCCAGAGTTTCAATAACAAAATCGCTGGGATTGCCATTCAGGAAGCTGTCAAAAGATGAAACTGCCTGATTTTCTGTTATAAACTCCAGGGTAAGTTCTTTTCCGTCCTGATAGAAGAATATTCTTAAGGCTCCTTTTTTTACCAGGAACATCTTATCTGAGATCTTTCCTTCCTCAAGCAGGATAGTTTTAGCAGGATAAGTAATTTCAGTTGATAAATGAAGGTCTGTTTTCAAAAAAGAATGAAGATCAGGAATGTGCATATCTGAAGGATTAATGGGAGATGTTCAGTATATCCTGTACGATCACTTTAGATTTTTCAATCAGTTCATTGGATCTGTAAAGCTGGCTGGTCAGTATTGAACTTTCAAAAAGAAGATAGATATGGGCTGAAATCATATCGTTTTGAATATCTTCATTGAAGGATTCTCTCAACTTTATTTTATGATCACGGATTACTTTATGAATTTCTTCCTTATCTGCAGGAATTTCCGACAGAATATTCAGAAAACTGCATCCTCTGAAATCTTCTCTTTCATTCATGTCGATCAGGAAATCGAAGGATTTCCAGAACTTTTCTTGTAGTGTTTCTGCTTCTGCTGTGAATTTTTCAAGTTCAGACACCCAGTAATCATATCTTTTATTAAGAAATTCTATACAAAGATCATCTTTAGATTTAAAATGCTGGTAAAAGCTTGCCTTGGATACTTTAGACTCCTCAATGATTTGATTGATGCCCGTATTGTTATAACCTTGTCTATGGAAGAGAACCATTGCTGTGTTTAATATTCTTTCGCGAGGTTTAGGCATAATGTGAAATTTTTACAAATGTAGAAAATAAACAGACCGGTATGTTTGAAAAAGTAAATGATTTTAAATAAAACCTCTGGCATAATAAAGCTGAATAACGAAGAATAATACGGTGAAAAACCATACGATATAAGGATGGTAGCTGAAATTATTCTTCAGAATATAGTGTAAAGCTTTGAAAAGCTTGAAGATTCCGATGATTCCAATGATAATAAAAACCAGAAAAACCAGAAAGAACAAATATTCTCTTGTTCCATAATTACTTATCTTTCCCAGACTTTCTATATAAGCATCTACATTCAAAGTTTCTCCAAGAAACATAGCCGAGCTGATTAATATAAAAAAAGGAGTAGAGGTGTAGACGGTTGTATAAATAAAAGAAAATAATAACGTCCGGAAGGTGACGGTATTCACTTTTTCTTTTTTGTACCATAACAAAGCAACAGTGAATATGACTGCAGTAATATTATTCATCAAAAATATAAAGAGCGCTTTTTCTACCATACTGAGCCCTTTGATCTTTGAAATAATATTATGCTCACCACCATAATCCATTAAAATTACAGAGACAATCACAGAGGTATAAACAGACAGTTTGATAGGAGAAAGGTAGTCGTGAAAACGTTCAGCCTCTTCTTTTTCCATCTCATGAACAGACAGGTCATAACAGCGTCGCGGATCCTGAAACAATTTGAATATCGTTACAGGAACCAGTAAAATTTCAATAATAATCTGAAGGCACAGCTTCTCAAAGCTATCGATTAATTTTTCAAACATGTATGTGTATTTGTATTAAGGGAACGTTTGCAATTTAATTATTTTTTGCAATACATCTCAAAAGTGAATAAAAAAAGTGGATGATTCCGAGCGAATCATCCACTTTTTTATCTAAAAGGTTTTTATTTTGGCAGTCCTTTTTTCAAAGCGATATGGGCTTTTTCTACTGCTTTTCTTTCTTTCCAGTCCATATACCTTTTCTTGTATCTGGTTTTCATAAAGTTATCAAAATTACGCTGAACAGCAAGATTCCATAGGGAATGTGCTTTTACAGCCCAGCTTTTATCCCAGGCACGCAGGGAAATAGAGAAAGATCCGTCCAGATATTTCATCCAGTGCCACCAGCCTGTAGGCATAAATAAGGTATCTCCGTGTTCCAGAAAACATTCAATACCTTCAATACCATCCAATGCAGGAAACTTTTCAAAGTCAGGATTGGCGATATCATAATCTTCCAGTGCATAGGTGGCATAAGGAAGTTTATACAGACGTGTTTTCCACTTGTATTCAAACAGAAGAACATGCTTTCTTCCATTAAAATGGGTATGGAAGATATGCGGCATATCAATATCGTAATGAAGGAATGTGACAGAACCTTTACCTCCGAAAAACATACTGGGATATTTATCTAAAAACCCACCCATAAGATTCTTTGGCGGAACATAATCGTCTAACAGTTTGGGCGCAAATTTTATAGGGTCAAAGAAAAAAATTCTCAGATCAGTAGGCTCTTTCTGAATAAGGTCAACATAATCACGAAAAGGCATTTTTGTAGTCGGAGTATTGATAGGAGCGGCAGGATCTGCTTTGGAACTATCATAAAGGGGAACTTCAACATCGCCTACTACTTCTTTCATGTAATCCATCGTCCATTTCTGATAAGCGGGCCACTTTCTTGCCATATTTCTGATTACCACCGGCTTACATGGCTTTAGATATTTTTCACGGAAATCTTCCTGTGAAATGTCATCTACAATATCAATTGGTTTAAGGATTATTCCCATTCGTTCAAATTATTAAGCTAAAGTATTAAATATTTGTGATAAAAAGATGGAAAGAATTAAAATTATTTGGAATTAATATAAATAAAGAGTAAAAATGCAGATTTACACTTTACTTTTTTGGAGTTATTATGATGAGGATGTTTCTGTTATTCTTTTAATTCTATTGTGTGCAAACGATAAACGATATTTGTAGAATACAATAATTGTATGTATCATTGTTGTATTAAAAACAGCCATGAAGCGTATTTCGACTATTCTTCTTTCGCTTGTATTTGCAAGTGCTTTTTCACAGAAATCAACAAGGATTTTTACTTCAGATATTGATAATTTTTGGATGGCTTATGACAGCATTCAAAAAACAAATGATTATTCCGGAAAGCTTGATCTTATCAAACGACTCTATACTGATAAAGCAACAAAAGGCTTAAAAGCTTTTATGGATGCCAGAGATTATAACGATAGTGTATATGTAAAAGTTATTGAGAAGTATCCTAAATTCTGGAATTCAGTAAGGCCGAATACCTTAATAATAAAAACCAAGACCAAAGAGTTGGAAGCTGGTGTTGTCAGGCTGAAGCAATTGTATCCTGAACTTAAAGATGCCGAAATGTATTTTACAATTGGGGCACTTAACTCTGGCGGAACTGTGAGCGGAAATATGGTATTGGTAGGTGCAGAACTTGCCAGCGGAACAGAAGCAACAGAGGTCTCAGAATTTAAAGATGAATGGCTGAAGGGTGTTTTTGCCAATCAGTCTCCGGATAATATCGTTTCCCTGAATATTCATGAATATATCCATACCCAGCAGAGCGGAAATCAAAACAGGGTTTTAAACCAGGCCATAAAGGAAGGCTCATGTGATCTGATTGCCGAACTGGTGATGAATGAACCTTTGAAAAGGAAATATATTTCATACGGAATGGCTTACGAAGCTGAAATTAAAGCTCAGTTTAAAAAAGAAATGTTTAGCGGTAATCTTCCCAACTGGTTTTATAATGGAAGACAAAAAGGAGAGGGAGCTGATTTAGGGTATTATGTGGGGTATGAAATCAGTAAAATGTACTACCAGAATGCAAAAGATAAAAAGCAGGCCATCAAAGATATTATTGAGCTGAATTATGATGATAATAAAGCTGTTGAAGATTTCCTGGGCAAATCAAAGTTTTTCAAGGAAAAAACCGCTGATCTTTTGAAAGAATATCGTAAGAAGCAGCCATATGTTGTAAAAATAGATCCTGAAAATGGCTCTGCGAGCGTAAGTGCCGATACAAAAGAACTCAGAATTACTTTTTCACAGGAAATGGTTCCCGGATATTATTCTTTCAATCTTTCTGATAAAGGAAAAGAATATATGCCGATGACCAAAGTGAAAGGAATGGAAAATAATGATAAAACGTTGGTCTTGGAAGTAGATGTAAAGCCGGGCAAAGAGTATGAATTTATACTTACCAATAAAAGTTTCAGGTCTAAAGAAGGATACCCTCTGAAAGATGAAAACCTGGTTATAAAATTTAAAACGAGGGAAAAATAGTTTGATTACAAATGAGTGATAACCAGCTTTTATATACAGTTCCAATAGTTTGCTTTCTGCTTATTGTTGTTCCTTTCAGTATTACAGGAAGTTTGGGGTAAATATATTCCTGTTCTGTTTATGGGGCTCGGTTTTATATTATCATTTGTTGTTTGGCAGAGTTCGAAAAAAGCTGCAAAAGTAAAAGCTGAGTTTGCTTTTCGTAATTCCATTCATTAGAAAATCATTATATTCGGCTTCGTAAAAATAATGATATGCAAGTATATGAAGGGATTTCTGTGGGGTTGTATCTGTTATTAATGATAGGTATAGGCATATATTCTTATAGAAAATCAACAAGTAATTCAGAAGAGTTTTTAATTGGCGGCCGGAAAATGGGAGCTGCCGTAACAGCATTATCCGCGGGAGCAGCCGATATGAGCGGATGGCTTTTGATGGGGGTTCCGGGAGCAATGTATCTGTCCGGAATTTCAAGTTCGTGGATTGCGATAGGGCTAACCATTGGTGCTTATCTCAATTATATTATTGTAGCCCCAAGACTCAGAATTTATACAGAGGTGGCACAGAATGCCATTACGTTACCTGTATTTTTTGAAAACAGGTTTAAAAATAAAAATCAGCTCCTGAAAATTACATCGTCTATTTTCATTCTGGTATTTTTTACCCTGTACACTTCTGCAGGAATGGTATCGGGAGGAAAATTATTCGAATCTGCTTTCGGAATGGATTATACTGCTGGCTTACTTCTGACAAGTCTGGTGGTAGTGCTGTATACATTTTTAGGTGGATTTCTGGCTGTAAGTCTTACTGATTTTGTGCAAGGTACCATTATGGTATTAGCATTGGTGATTGTTCCGATTGTAGCGATTTCCCAAATCGGAAATGTGGGAGAGACGTTTTCCCTGATTGAAGCAAAAAATCCAAAATATCTGGATCTGTTCAGAGGAACCACAACCGTAAGTATTGTGTCTTTATTGGCATGGGGATTAGGATATTGCGGTCAGCCTCATATTCTGGTACGTTTTATGGCCATTGACAAACCGAAAGATCTGATCAAAGCGAGACGCATCGGGATTACATGGATGATCTTTACTGTTGCCGGAGCTCTGGCCATAGGATTGGTAGGAATCGCTTATCTGCAAAAGTTCGATATGAATACCATGATGAAGTTTGACGGATCAAAGACGGAAGCAGAAACTATTTTCATTTATTTCTCCCGTATATTATTCCATCCGTTCATTGCAGGATTTTTACTTACAGCTATTCTGGCAGCGGTAATGAGTACGATTTCCTCTCAGTTATTGGTGACTTCAAGTTCATTAACAGAAGATATTTACAAAGCTTTTCTGAATAAAAAAGCAACTCCTAAGCAATTATTAATAGCAAGCAGGCTTTCTGTTTTACTGGTAGCTGTCATTGCGGTACTTTTATCCCTGGATCCAAAGGATAGTATTCTCAATCTGGTGGGAAATGCATGGGCAGGTTTTGGTTCTGCATTCGGGCCCCTGATCCTGCTGTCGCTTTTATGGAAAAAGGCAACATGGCAGGGAGGTTTTGCCGGAATGATGGTAGGAGGAATCACAGTATTAGCCTGGGTTTATCTACAACATCCGCTGAAAGACTGGTATGAAATCATTCCTGGGTTTACGCTTTCCCTGTTGACTAACGTGATTGTTTCATTATCAACATATAAGCCTGATCCTGTCATTGAAAGCGAATTCAATGAAGTTCAAAAGATCATGCAGGAATAATAAAGAATCGTCTGCATTTATAAAATAAAATATACCCTTGCTGAACAGCGAGGGTATATTATTCCCATTTTTCCCAGACTATTATATTTTTATTCGTTTTAAAAAAACTTCCATTTCATGGAAAGCTTTGCTTTTTATTACAACTTAATGTCTGTTTCTTTTAACAAGCAGTACAATCATGGCAAGAACAAGACCGGCAATACTTGACCACATTACATTTTCTATACCATAACGGTCAATCCAAAAACCTCCCAAAAGAGTACCTGCAGTAACCGCAAAATTCCCGCAGGAAGTAAAAATACTGTTGATGAACTCTGAAGAATCTGAAACAGATGAGGTCACATTCACATTACTGATCAGAAATCCTCCGGAATGAATAAGCCCCCAAAAGGTTACAATCAAAATCATCGGTATAAAATAACTTCCGTAATGCCCAATCAGAAGGTGGATTCCGGATAATAAAATCAGGAACACAAAAGTAGTCTGAAACGGAAACCTGCTCATATATTTTCCTGCAATTCTGTTTCCTGCAATTCCTGCGGTTCCAAACAGCAAAAATAGTATACTGATCTGTTTCCCGTTCATTTGGGTGACATTCTTTAAAAAATCTGCCATATAACCATAAGTTGAATACATGGCTGCAATGATGAAGAATGCCAGAAAAAGCCCGTTCCATAGATGTTTATTCCGGAATATTTTAATGGGAAATTTACCTGAAGATGCTCCCGTATTCTGAATGGATGGCAGATAAAACCATACTCCCGCCAGAGCAACTCCATTAATGGAAGCGGTAAGTAAAAAAGAGGACTGGCAGGAAAGCAGGCCAGATATAAATGTTGCCAATGGCACTCCTAAAACCGTTGCTAGTGTAAGCCCAGAAAAAACAATACTAACAGCCCTGGATTTCTCTGCAGGATCTGAGGTTTGCCCGGCGACAGATAAAGCAATGGACCAGTATACCGGATGAAAAAATGCAGGAATCATTCTAACGATGAGAAGGAGATAAAAATTGGTAATAAATGCAGACAGGATATTGGCAGCAACAAAAACCGATAAAGAAAAAATTAATAAGCTTTTCCTTTTGAAAGAAGACAATATAAGAAGCATGAAGGGCCCGAAAACAGCAACGATCAATGCAAATGCACTCAGCAGCCATCCCGCTTTTTCAATGGAAACCCGGAATGCGGAAGCAAGTTCGGGTAATACTCCAATCACTCCGAACTCTGTAGTGGTAATTCCGAAAACACCTAGTGCCAGTACATAAAGATTTCTGTTCATATTCATTATTTTTTTGCAAATTTGCAGAATAGACTATCAGAAAACTATATACTTACCTTTTAGTTCTATACTTACCTTTTTGAAAGTGTTAATCTAAAAAACGTTGTTATGCCTGAATTTTTCCATGATAAAAGACTGTATTATACTCCTATTGAATTTGCATTAAGTCATATCGGCGGAACATGGAAGATGCCGATTTTGTGGAGACTGCAGGAGAAGCCACTCCGTTTTAGCGAGCTTAAAAAGGATATTCCTCATATTACAGATAAAATGCTCACCAGTCAGCTGCGTGAGCTGGAAGCTAAAGAGATGATTCACAGGGAAGTATTTCCCGTAATTCCTCCAAAAGTAGAGTATAGTCTTACAAAGAAAGGAGAGAAAGCCATTCCGGTTATTGAAACTATCATGAAATTTGGTTACGATCTGATTAAGGATGAGGGAATTGTCTTCCCGCCTAAAGAATGATAACACTTCATTTTCTGTTGCATAAAGCTTTTTTCATACCTTCACCATAAAATTGATCCAACAGTATGAAGCTGAAATTAGGGATATTAGATCAGTCACCCGCCACCATGGGCGGCAGTGCGGCATCTGCATTGAAAAACAGTCTTAATCTTGCTGTAATGGCTGAAGAAACAGGGTTTCACAGCATCATGTATTCCGAACATCATGGAGTAGAAGCTTATGGAAGTTCCAGTCCCGAGCTTTTAGCTGCAATTGCTCTCAGTAAAACAAACCGGATCAAAATAGGAACTGCCGGAATCATGATGAGAAACTATTCTGCCTATAAGATTGCAGAATGGACCAAAATGCTGTCGCCCCTTTATCCTGAACGCTTTATTCTCGGCCTGGGAAAAGCTCCCGGAGGATTAAAAGATGCTGTCATGGCACTGAACAATCATAAACCGGTAGTGTTATCCAATATGGAAACAAAGCTGGAAGAGATCATTCAATTCATAAAGGACGAAGAAGGAGTCTATGAAGGCCTTATTGCACAGCCGACTCATGTACAGCATATTCCGGAAATTATGTGGCTGGGCTCAGGAATGACCTCCGCCCGGGAAGCTGCAAAGCATGGAGTTGGATATTCATTCGCTGCTTTTATGAATAGTGAGAACGGAAAGGAAAATACAGATACATATCTCAGAGAATTTGACGGAACACAATATTTTTCCCAGCCTTCTCTGCAGGTTGCCGTATCGGTATCAGTAGCAGATACGATAGAAGTTGCCAGACGGAATGCTTACGGAATGGCCTATCAGTTTTTACAATCCCGGAAATTAGAAAGTCCGGATGCGGTTCTTTCTCCGGAAGTGGTGGAACAGAAGATTCTGGGAACAAAGGATGAAGAAGAATTCTATACTGTTTTAAACAGAATTATTATAGAAACACCGGAATCTGTTAACCAGAGATTAGATGAAATTGCCCAAAAGTACAATACCGATGATCTCCTGATATTGTGTAATATGTACCGGGAAGAAGACCGCATCAACACGTATAAAAGTATCATTAAAAATAACAGATAAACTCCACAGTATGAAATTCTGCTGTATGATGGAGTTTTATACTATAATTCAAACCCATGAAACAGAATATTTCAACATTCTATATCATTACCGGAGGTCCCGGAGCAGGAAAAACAACGTTGCTGGATGAATTAAGCAGCCATGAACTGTTAACTGTACCTGAAGAAGGAAGGAGAATCATTAAAGAACAGATGGATTCCGGTGGTGAAGGGCTTCCATGGCTTAACAAAGAACTTTTTGCAGAACTGATGTTCGAAGAATCTGTAAAAACCTACCTGAGAATAAGTCAGACAGCTTCTGCAAAACCTGTTTTCTTTGACCGTGGAATACTGGATACACTGGGTTATATGAAACTTGAAAATATTCCTGTTCCGGAATCTATGGAGGTTAAAGCAAGAGAAATGATTTATCATAACAATGTTTTCATTCTGCCGCCATGGAAAGAGATTTACGAAAATGACCCTGAAAGAAAACAAACCTTCGAGAAATCTATGCTTACCTTTGAATGCATGAACGAAATTTATCAGGAATATGGTTACAATATCATAGAAGTCCCGAAAATTTCAGTAGAAAACAGAGCCCTTTTTATCCTTGACAGGCTCTTATAAAGTATTTCATCATCTATCAATGATCACTCATCACTCATCACTCATCAATTATCAAGTATGAATCATCTTCCTTTTGAAAAAGAACTGATCGAAATGGCTGACAAAGACCTGTCTGTAAGAGAAAAACTATTGCTGGCTGGAGAATTATCCGCAGGCTATCATCCCGAAATGGAAAAGATCCATAGAGCCAATGCACAACGGCTGCGTGAAATTATTGCAGAAATCGGTTATCCTACCATCTCAAAAGTAGGCGAGGAAGCTAATGATGCAGCATGGCTGATCATCCAGCATGCTATCGGCGAACCCGAATTTATGAAAACAAGCTACGCTATGATGGAAAAGCATTGTAATGATATTAATCCTATCCATAAAGCCTACTTATATGACAGGATTCAGGTTTTTCAGGGTAAACCTCAAAAATATGGTACTCAGCTGACCTCCGACGGAATAATTTATCCCGTAGAGAACAAGGAAAAATTAAATACAGAACGCGAAAAGGTAAATCTGCGGGTCCTTTCCGAATCAGATATTAATAAAATCCCGGAGGTCCAGGACATTCCGGAAATTGATAGCAAAGACGCTGAATATACCGCCTGGAGGAAAAAAACAGGATGGATTTAAGACTCTTTTAATAAAGGTCTCGGATCAAACAGAACTTTTAAAGTACGGATCTTTCCATCCTTGATGTGATACCATCCCGAAGACTCTATTGTTTTTTCTCCCATATCAATATTGTACCAGAAACAAACATCTTCACCGGAAGTAAAAGTCTTAAGAATCTCATACTTAAACTTCATCTGCTTCATATCTTTGATGTAAACAGAGGCTCCTTCTCTCTTTCCCATTACTCCTATAAATGTAAAATCAGGATCAAGACAGCTTTCTGCCTTATCAAAATTTTCTTCGTTTAGATATTGGATAAACAGTTCTGCTGTGTTTTGAGTTGTATTGTCCATAATATTCTGTTTATTGTCTATACAAAATTAACGGATCACCGGAGATTCTGCTTGTGACTATAATCATAAAGAGCTTATCTGTTTTAAAGCAATAATTCTTCCTTTTGCATAGGCAATCTGCTCTTTTTCCTTGTCCTGATCAGGATTGTTTTTGAGGTATGTCTGATAATATGTTGCGGCATTCTTAGGCTGCTTCAGATTGAGGTCATAAAGAAGCCCCAAACGGTAATAAATAATATTGCTGGTACCAAAAGTTAATCCTCTTTTATAAGCTGTCAAAGCATCATTATACTGGTTTTTAGCTTCATAAATGCCTGCAAGTGCAGCATAATAAAGGTTGGTGTGATCTGAAATAGCTTCGTCAATAGTCTTTTGTGCATAGAGGGCAGCATTGTTATAATCTTTCAGTTCACGATAGCTCAGGGCCATAAAATATAATGTACCTTCATTTTGTACTCCCATATCTTCCAGTGTTTTATAAAGCGTGATACATTTCTGATAATCCTTGACATAAAAATAGGCCTGTCCGAGATCATTCATTACATTAACATCAGCATGGTTTTTCAGGAGCTTTTCACCTGTTTCAATCACTTCCGGATATTTGTGGAGTTGGTTGGCAGCCGGAAGTAGAGCCTGCAGTAAAGTAAAGTTCTCAGTATCGGCTGCAATGGCTGTTTTCAATACATCATACGCAGACTGATATTGTTTGAGGCTGCTGTAAGTTGCAGAAAGATCAAAAGCAACATCGGGATCTGCAGAATTAAGGGTATTGGCTTTTTTGAGGTAAGAAAGTCTGGATTCAGGAGTTTCTGCATAAGCCGCAAGCTGTTTATAAGCACTGAAGTTAAGACTGTCCAGCCGGATAATCTGTTGAAGATACGTTTTGGCATTGGAAACATTTCCCCGTCTGGAATTGATACTGGCCAAACTGAATAAGGTGGGCACACTGTCGGGTTGAATAGTGTTGATCTTCAGATAATTTTTTTCTGCTTCCGGTAGTTTTCCGGCCATCATATTACAATAGGCTATTTGCGACAGAGCTTTTATATCCTGTGTATCTCCGGGATATATGCTCTGAAGATAATTAGCTGCATCAGCATAACGTTGTGTTTCGTAATACTCAAGAAGTTTTTCAGTATCAATTTTTGCAGACTGGGCAGTAAGATTTTTAAAGCTTAATAGAATAATACACAAGCAGATTCCTCTTTTCATCATGGTTATTTTTAACTAAAATATAGGTTATTTACCAGGGATCCAAATTTTAGTCTCACTTATCGGGGATTTTTTTATTCTGAATGGTTTATGATGAAACACTAAGTCAGATTTCTTATATTCACTTTATATAAAAATCAGGCATAAGATATGGAAATAAAAACTGTACAGTCATTCATTGATTATTATGAGAAAATAAGAGAGAGAACCAACCGCATTATTGAAGTTGTTCCTCCTGAGCATATTGATTTTTCCTATAAACCGGGAAAATTTACCATTGGAGATCAGATAAGACATATTGCAGCCATCGAAAGGTATATGTACGGGGAAACTATATCAGGAAGGAAAAGTGCTTATCCGGGTTGTGGTAAAGACCTTGCTGACGGCTATGCGGATACCGTTAAGTTTTTTAATGAAATGCACAGGCAGACTCTTGAAATCATCGCAGGACTTTCAGATGAGGATCTTACCAGGAAATGCCTTACTCCTGCCAATCATGAAATTTCTTTGTGGAAATGGCTCCGGGCTATGATAGAACATGAAATCCACCACAGGGCAGAATTATATATCTATCTGAACCTTCTGGATGTAAAAACCCCACAGATCTATGGATTTTCTGCAGAAGAAGTACAGGATATGAGTGTGAAACTATAGTGCTGAAAGGGAATAGCCGAAGAATATTCAATCGGTTGAGGTTAATTTGTATATTAGCCCATTCAAAAAAATAATAATGGCCAGACCTCTTATCATCCCTCTTTTGCTATTCTTAAACAGTACATATGCACAGACTCATCTGGAGCTTAAACCGGGAGACACCCTGAAATATTCACCACAATCTTACAAACCATCATGGATCTCAGTACAGTCGGCTGATGCTAATTTGGGAATTGCTTTGTTCATGGATGGAAAGAAACTGAAAGAACAGGATGATTCCAGAGGAATAAAAAGTGTGGAGCGCCTATATTTTACTCCTGAAAAAGGAAAGAAATATGAAGTAAAGATCTGGGCTAAATCTTATCTTGAAAAAAGTAAAATCGCAAAAGTATCTATTGCCGAATCTAAAAGCGTACCTGTTCTGAACGGCCAGTTCAGTTCCGATCAGTTTGTGGAAGATCTCAGAACATTCCGTCTGATCAGGGAAAAAGCAAATTCCGGACTCTATGTGTACAGAAGCAAAAAGCAGATAGACAGCATCTACCAGCAGGCGGAAGCAGAAGCCAGAAACAGCAAAAATATTTTTGATTTCTATAAAATCATTGCCAGAATTACCGGATTTGAAGGAAGCTGCCATAATTATACGGATTTACCTAATCACGCCTCCTATTATCTCACCCAGAAACCTGAATATCTGCCCATCACTCTGAAGAATATTGACGGACGCCTGCTTCAGGATTCAAAAGAGGCAGCAATACCTCTTGGTGCCGAAATTCTTTCCATCAACGGAGTTCCTGCAAAAGAAATGATCAGCCGTTTTTCGCAATACTATTTTTCTGACGGCTATTCTATGCCTTACAAGGAAACAACAGGTTTTGAAAGAGGAATGCTGGATAAATTTTATATGGAATTCGGAAACCATAAAAATTATGTGATCCGATATAAATGGAATGGTGCCGTAAAAGAAGTTTCTCTGGAAGGAATACCATTGGAAACTTTCAAAAAACTTCAGGAATCAAGATATTCGCTTGCCTTTGACAAAAAAATGCTGTCTGAAAAATATAGCTTCAGCAAAGAAGGAGAAGGAATTTACAGATTATCTTTGAGAGGATTCGATTTTGCCACCGGAAAAGAAGATCCGGCCTATAAAAAATTCAGTGTTTTTCTTGATCAGATGATGGATACTCTGGAAAAGGAAAAAATACAGAATCTGATCATTGATCTCAGAGGAAATACAGGAGGCACAGGAGCTCTTTATGAAAAAGTATTCTCTTATCTTACACAAAGACCTTTCCGTGACAGTCACTATGCTTACACCCAATTCAATGAAGTCCCTTTGGAGGAAAAACTCATTATAACTCCTCTTTTCCTTTCTAACGGCGTACAGGATAAACATGGCCTTAATGCCTATCTGAAACAGCTTTATCCTAAAAGTGTTCAGGGAAAATATTACTGGGCAGATGATAAGAATCCATCCGTTTTGCCTAATGAAAGAACTTTTAAAGGACAGCTTTATCTGCTTGTTGATCAAAGGGTAGCTTCTGCAGCTTCACACCTTGCTTCCCTTATTAAATCCTATACCAATGCTGTTGTGATTGGAAAAGAAACGGTAGGAGGCTATTATGAACATAATGGCCATCTTCCATTGGTGTATGAACTTCCTAATACCGGAATCCAGACAGGATTTTCTATTGTACACGTCATTCAGGATGCTCAAAATCTTCCTGATCAGAAAAGAGGACAGGGGATTATTCCTCACGTGACAATACAGCAGACCGATCAGGAATTTCTTGATCAGACCGATGTTTATCTGAAAAAAGTAGCAGAACTTAGAAAACAATAAAAAATTTTTCACACCTATAAAGCCAGCTGTAAATTTATTTTTTGCAGCTGGTTTTTTATTATAACATTTTAGATTATTTCTATTTTAAGTGATAAATTTATACTTTTCATTTATTAAAAAATGTTAAATATTTATTTGATATTGAGGTATTTATTTCTTTTTTTTAATCATTTATTTTGGAATTATTGATGAAAAGTCGTAGAACTACGACAAAATTTCAGATTATCCATTGAAAATTTCCTGAATAGCAATTACCGCTTTATCTTTGTAATACCACCAATCAAATGACAAAAAATTAATAATGATTACAATCTGCATATTACAACAATAAAATCAGGCGAAATCCTGAATTTCAACAGGGATACAAAGTAAACTTATAGTTGTGCTTTTCCTTTTAACACCCTGTTACGACCTCAATATCCGGATTCCTCTTTACAGATGAAGCACGGATAGTGAAATGATCTGAAGTTTATGGTCCGGATCACTTTCAGCATAAAAAAATCTGACACCCAATCAATCAAATATTACCATTATGTTTCAGGACGATCATTCACCCAAATTGCCTGTTTCCAAAGATAAAATTTCAGCTGTAAAGAATGTTAAACAAACATTGACGGATGAGGCAGTTCATAAAGCTGCTCAGGAAGCACAGGAAAAATCGAGTGGAACCATTAAAAAAGCTTCAGAAAAAATGGCTCAGGCCCAGGCCTATACAGGGATGGCTCAAAACGGGTCCCAAATGTTTATGAACCAGGTTAAACAATCCAACCCTCCCACACTGGTAGAAGATAAAGTGTGGGCTAAGCAGCCAACTTCAGGAATTTATAATGCCAGTACGATACCCGGAAATCAGGTAGCCGGAATTAACCGTGTGGTAAAACTTGAAATCGTAATTGACGGAAAGGTCATTAAACATTTCAAGCATTTTCAGTTAAAACAAAGTGCTGTAAAACATCATGAATTTGATCTGATGCTGGCTCACGATAGTTTGGGAAATTCCGAAAACCACAATCTGGAAGAAGCTCAGAACTTTCTGGGAAAAAGAATTACGGTTATTTTCAGATATAAAGATGTTGAAGACGGTCCGGAAAGAAATTTCGTTGGGGTCATCACAGAAGTAGGTTTCAGCCAGGAAAAAGGAAGCCTGGGAAATATCGTTCTTACAGGATCCAGCCCTACGGTTCTTTTAGATGCAGCACCCCATATTCAAAGTTTTGGCGGAGCCCAGGAAATCAGTCTGAACAGTATCGCAGACCAGGTGATCAAAGAAGGTCTGGGACAAAATACGTTCGATTTCAGAGTAGACGCAGCCCATGGAAATGTTTCTTACAGCTCACAATATGAAGAAACTCATTATAACTATCTCGCCCGGATTGCGGAAGCCTACGGTGAACAGTTTTATTACGATGGTGAAGTACTGCATTTCGGGAAACTTCCACCTCAGGAAAAACCTGTAAAGCTAACCTATGGCAGCAGTGTGAGTGATGTCAAGATAAAAATGAAGGCACAGCACGTGAATCCGTCATTTTACGGTTACAACAGCAGTAAAAATGAAAAATTAACGGCAGGAAGCTCAAAGATTAATCATACTTCAGATATTGCGAAGAGAGCCTACGAAATTTCAGAAAAAACATTCACCACTCCATCGCTGAGGGTAGCGCCTATAAAAGCGGTGTCTTTCATGGATGTGGAAACTTCGCAGAAAGGAACTGCCGGAAGTAAAGCCGCTGAAGTCTTCGTGATTTCAGGAGTTACAACAGTGCCATTCCTTTATCCGGGCTGTATCGCTGATATTGAAATGAGAAAAGCCGAAAGCAGCGAAACAACCTATTTTACCAAATTAATGATTACAGATATGTATCATGAGGTAGATGCCAGAGGATATTATACCGGAACTTTTGAGGCTATAGCTTCTGATACCGGATTCATTCCCCGCCCGGAGTTTCATACTCCAAAAGCAGATGCCCAGTTTGCCAAAGTGATTTCCAATGCAGATCCTTTAAACCAGGGAAGAGTGAAAGTACAGTTTGACTGGCAGAATGGCTCTACTACAACAGAATATATCAGAGTGATGACTCCCGATGGAGGAGGAAGTGAGAAAGTGAGTAAAAATCGTGGATTTATGGCGATTCCGGAGGAAGGAGATCAGGTAGTGGTCAATTTTGCACACCAGCATCCTGATCGTCCGTTTGTGATGGGAGGAATGTTCCATGGCGGAGTTGGCGGTGGCGGCGGTGCCGGAAATAATATTAAAAGCTTAAGCAGTAAAAGCGGACATACCATGAGTCTGGATGATGCCGGTGGAATTACCGTAAAAGATAAAGATCAAAATTCTGTTTTTCTGGATGGAGCGGGAAATATAAGCATAGACAGCAAAATTTCCATTACGCTGAATTGCGGAAGCAGCTCGATTTATATGGATAAAGAGGGAAATATTCAGATTAAAGGAAAAGAAATATTTATACAGGGAGTTAATATTGGTGTTGGCGGCACAACGAGTATCGGAGTTGGAGTAGGGCCTGAAGACGGTGAACCTACTTCAGGTGTCGGAATCAAATCCGATACCCTGGATATCGGAACCAATACGCTTTCCATGAGAGGTGATACTGAAGCCAATCTCAGCAGTGGAGGAAAAATCAATGTCGGTGGAGGAAGCGAGACGAATATTGTAAGTGGAACTGTAAAACTGAATTAATGAATCCTGTAGATCTGGAGTTGATTAAATTAAAAAGACAATGGCAGAAAGTGGTTTCAAAGAATGAAGAAAAGCCTATGCTGATCTGTTTGGGAGAAAAACATGAAACCGATCTTTTTGATGGATTTATCAAATCGAAACTTTCTGAAGATGAAGAAGGAGATGATGTTTTTTTACTCCATTACCAGGAATTTAACGGAATGAACTCCTTCGGACAAACCTTATTGGATGAATGGACTGAGTTCTATGAAATGCTGAAGAAAAGCGAGGCAGATATTCCCCATTGGAATCTGGAAAAGCCGGATGAAAGTTTTAAAACAGATGCTTACAAAGCTTTTTACCCTTTGCTGGAACTAAAGAAAAACTTCCCGAATATTAAGGATTCTAAAATCTATATCTACATTGCTCCGCTCAGGATTAATGATACCGAAGAACTTTCTTTATGGGTGAAAGAATGGTGCAGGATCTGTGAAGCAACGGGAAATAAAGATATAAAACTGGTTTGGGCGGAACATCACCATTACAGGACTTTGGCCGGTATCTCTTCAGCCCACAGCTTCAGAATAGAAGTAGACATTCATCAGTTAATGCAGAATACTGCCGCTCATACCAACCGTAAGAAGAACAGCCCGGATACAGACTTCCAGCAGCAGATTCTTATAGCGAGTAATCATTTAAGCAAAGAAAGATTCAAAGAAGCAGAGCACGCATTGAAAAAGGCGGTGAAGCTTGCCGGAGAACAAAAAAATAAACAGGGTGAAATTTCTGCCTATTTTATGCTTACCCAGGCATATATAGCGGACAGGAAGAAGGATAGGGCAGAAGATACCTATCGGACAATATTTGAAAAAGTAGAACCTGATACTCCTCTGGAAGTTCAGATGTATATGAATTATGGCAGCCATTTGTTAGGCAACTCCAAAAAGTCCAGGGCAGAAAAAGCATTTGAAAAAGCCGCAGAGACGGCTCATAAAATAGGAGAATATGCAATGGCGATTGAGTGTTACAGGATCATCGCTACATTGAATGATACGGTGCTGACAAAAGATAAAATGATCCGGTATTTTGAAAAATGTCTGGATATAGCAAAATTGATGGATCCTTCAGCAAGAGAACAGAGCAGCCTGAGGTTTGTCGCCTCAATGCTTATTCTTAAATATGAAGGCGATACCGATAAAAAAACAAAACTGGACAGTGAAATGAAGACTTATTTTGGTGATGACTGGAAGGTGAGCGTGGAAAAACCAAAAGCAGGGTAATCTCAAATTAAAAGAATCATGGCAGATCTGAATAAAAAAACAGTAAAACCCATTAAAGTAGCAAAACCGGACATGAACCCAGACCGCTCATGGAAGGTAAATACAGATGTTACTTCGGTAAGCTGGGATAAAACCAAACAGGGATGGAAGAACGGAATGAAAAATAATTTTGATTCCCTGAATCCTGTTTCTATGGCTAAATCTATAGTGGGAGGAGATGCCGGACAGCCGGAAAAAAGCAGTGGAGGCGGAGGTGGCGACAGTGCTGTGACAGTAGAAAAGGCCGCTCCGGAAAGCAAAGTGAAACTGATTAAGGTTAATAATCCTGCAATGCCTTCCACAGCCATTCAGCATACAAGTAAACATTTTGATATTGTATTGGCCATTGATATCCACTGGACTCTCATTCCGCCGCCTCCTTCATTCATGTTTATTCCATTGCCGCTGCCTCATCCGTTTATCGGGATTGTTTTTGATATTATGGATTATATTACCATTAAAATTCCGATTCCGCAATTTGCCAGAAACCTGATGCCTTCTCTTCCGGAAAATATTCCGCTTGGAGGCTCTATATATGTTCATGGAAGGCACAAAGCAACCACCACAACCAGTGTGATGGGAGTGGTCATTCCGTTCAGACATGTCACATCGCTTATTCCGGTGTATATCATTCCTTTTCCTCAGGAAGCTCCACACGAAGGAGAAGTGTATTACGGTTCGCAGACCGTTCTGGCGCAGGGAAGTAAAATGAGCGGTAACCAGCCTCAGCAGGTATTAACCTGTATGGGATTTCCTTTCGGAATGACAATGCTGCCCGCAATGCCTGATAAGCCAAAGAAAAATCCACTGGCCTATTTTGCTTTCTATAATAACTTTTCAAGCATGTATATTCAGATCAATACGGGTGGACCGGTTTTGGTAGGAGGCGCTTTTGTACCCCATGTTTATACACCCGGAGAAATGCTGATGCGTCTTGCCGGAATGTTTTTAATGAGAAGTTTAACCAAGAAATTAGGAAAACTTGGTGCTAACGGTTTAAAAAAACTAAACAACAGTGTTCTTAAAAAGGCACCTTTCAATAAATTCAAATTAGCCAATGCATTATCCAAAAAATTATGTCATTACGGCCTTGAACCTGTAAATTTTGCAACCGGTGCCATGGTTTTTGAATGGGATGATTTTATAATTCAGGGCAGCACCCCTTTAAGCTGGAAAAATATCTGGCATAGCGACCGGCCTTATGATTTCGGACCTCTTGGAAATGGTGTTTTCAATAATCATGATCTGTTTATTCTTCCTGATGAAGATAATAAGTTTGCAGGCTGGATGCATCCGGAAGAAAATATGGCAATGCTGATTCCTGCACCGGAGATTGGAGAAGAAATGACTTATTTCAGAGATCAGAAAATATGGCAATACAGACCCAATAGCAGTATCTGGATTGTTCGTAAAGGAACTGATGTCTATACATATAAACGTTTTCATCATATTTTGGAAGGAGTTATTTATAAGGTAACCCGTATTGAATATGGTGACGGAACAATCAGGGAATATGAGTATGAAGCCCGGAACATTGTACTGAAAAGTATAAAAGATGTAAAAACTGGCTGCAGTATAGAAACTGTAATTCACCCGATATATAAAAAAGTAACAGAGGTTTACTATTGTTATAAAAACCAGAGAGATCTGCAGGTTAGGTACGACTATGATGAACGTGGCAACCTTACCCATGTCTGGGATATTCATAAAAAAGCCATCGTGTTTGACTATGATGGAGAAAACCATGTGGTGAGAAGAACTAACCGGAACGGGATGAGTTATCAGTGGGAATATGATAAAAACGGAAGAGTAGTTCATACCAAAGGTACGGATGGGTATATGGAAGGAAGACTTCATTACCATGATGAGGAAGGTTACACGGAAGTTATCTATCCAAAGCAAAACAATAAAACCGAGGAATATCATTATGATGAAAACTTTCTGGTTTACAAAAAAATAGATGGAGAAGGAGGGGAAACCTGGTATGATTACACAGCCCACAACGAACTGAAGATGATGGGAACCCCGGAAGGACGCGTTCACGGATATACTTATGATGAGATGGGAAATATCAAAATTTACCATACTCCAGATGGAGAAGAATATCATTACCATTACAATGAGTACGGACAGGTTACGGCTCGCTTTTCCCCTTCAGGAGCTTCAGAAATATGGCATTATGATCAGGATGGAAAGTTGTTAAGTTACACTGATCCTATGGAAGAAACTATCAGCTATGAATATACTGACGGAGGGAAAGTACCTGAAAGAAGTTTTAAAAGAGATATTATTACCCATTATGGGTATAATGACAGAGGCCAGCTTATCCAGCTGACGAATAATGCCGGAGCAGAGCAGTACTGGAAGTATGATGCTTATGGCAGACTTCTGATTTATAGTCCAAAACCTTTGAACAAAACTCTTTGGAATAGAGATAAAATAGGCAGGGTTATAGAAATGAATGAACAGGGACAATTGCCGTTAAAAGTCAGTTATGATGCCTACGACCTTCCTGTATATGCTACAGACGGGTATGCAGAATGGTTGATGAGTTATACGCCGATGGGAAGCCTGAAACGTCAGGTAAGACGGAATGCACATACCCATAAAAAAGAAGAAACGTTAGTCTTCGGATATGATGCGTATGAAAATTTAATGAGCATTACCAATGAAAAAGGAGAAAGCTATTCTTTTGAAAGAAATAATAACAATGACATCATTGGCGAAACAGGCTTTGACGGTCAGAAGAAATTCTTTATAAGGGATAAAGACGGCCTGGTGAGCCAAAGCCGGACACCTCTTGGAAAAAATGTATTTTATGAATATAATCTGGCTGGCCGATTGACCCAGGCGCATTATGCGGATGGAACCTGGGAAGCTTATCAGTATGATACTTCAGGATTATTGATAAGGGCAGATAATGAAAGCAGCAGCGTTCTCTTCAGGAGAAATAAACTGGGATTGGTTACCAGCGAGCAGCAAGGTGAGCATTCTATTCATTATGAATACGATAATCACGGTAATCTGATCAGCTTACAAAGCAGTTTGGGTGCAGAAATCGATTATTCTTATAATGATTTTGATCAGCTTATAACAGTAGCAGCTGCCAGTCAAAATTCGGATTTACCCTGGAAAATGAATCTTGAGATCAGCCGTAACGGACAGATGTATTCCCGTGAAATGACTGGTGGGGTAGAAAGTACCTTTGAATTTGATCACATCGGAATGCCTGTAAGTCAGAAAGTAGTGGTGAATAAAACCAATACCAAGGTCCATAAAGATTATGACTGGAGTGCAGGAAGCCGTCTGCTACATGTACTAGACAGAGTTACCGGAGGAAGGACAAGATTTGACTATGATGCTTTTGGAAGCCTGATGGCAGCAGAATATTCCAATGGCGAAGTACAGTATAAAAACCCTGATGAAACAGGTTGTTTGTATGAAAGTGTCAGAAGAAATGACCGTATTTATGATAAAGGAGGAAAGCTTATGCGGGATAAAAACTGGTTTTATCATTATGATGAAGAAGGAAATTTACTCTTAAAAAGTAAGCGGCCTATCAATAATATTAAACCTGAACCTACCGGAAAACAGGAGAATATTCATCCTTATTATAAACCCATAGCTTCAGATTGGTTTAGTAATCAAAAAATACTGAAAGAAACCGATTGGCCTGATGTACATAATGGCCTTTCAGAAGAAATCCAGAATACTGAATGGGAATCCGGAGATTGGGCGTACTCGTGGAATGCCAACGGAATGCTGGCAAAAGTAAAACGTCCCAATGGTAAAGAAGTACGTTTTGAATATGATGCACTTGGACGTAGAATTTCAAAAATCATAGAAAATAAAGTAACCCGATTTGTATGGGATGCTAATGTCCTTTTACATGAATGGAGTTATGATATAGAAGAAATTCCTAAAACCCACATCACTGATGCTGGTGAATTGGAAAAAGAAGATGAAGTAACAGAAAATCTCGTAACGTGGGTATACGAAAGAGGCGCATTTTGTCCTTGTGCAAAAATTATAAATGGAGAGCGCTTCAGTATCGTTTCAGATTATATTGGAAGACCCATACAGTCCTATAATGAAAAAGGAGAGCAGATCTGGAAAGCTGAGTTTGATATCTATGGAAACCTGAGAGACTGTACAGGAGATCTGTATTTTATTCCATTCCGTCAACTTGGCCAGTATGCAGACCAGGAAGTGGAAGGGATTTATTATAACAGATGGAGATATTATGATTCTTCTTCTGGAACGTATATTTCAAAAGATCCTATTGGATTACTGGGTAATAATGATACCATGTATGCTTTTGTAAGTGACAGCAATACCTGGGTAGATATTTTTGGTCTGCATAATGATCCTGTTAACTTTTTACAGGAGTTAGTTAAGGATGCTCACAGTACTCTTGGTGATGCCAAAGGATTCAGTGTCACAGCTGTAGGAACTGATGGTAATGGTAATTACTATGTTTCTTCAAGTAAAAAATATGTACCAAGACAGATAAAAGAATGGGCAAAAGAAATGGGAGTTACTGTGATACAAAGTAAAGCAGACAATGTTCACGCTGAAGAAGCTTTAATTAATGCTAAAAAAGGAATTAAGGAAATTGAACCTAGCACGAAAATTTGTATTGATTGTGAGCATCACATGAACAATAATAATGTTAAATTTGAAGAAGCTACAACAGGTAAGTTTAGTAAAAATAGACAGGAAGGAGGGAAATACCACATTCCTGAAGGAAAATATCAACCAAAATATCAATAAACAGACATGAGCGAAAATTCAGTTAAAGAAAAATCATTAAACCTTAGTAAAGAAAATAAAATCAAATTTAATTTGTCCTCACTTATAAGAATTAAAGACTTGTATCAACTTTTTGAAGAAGAAATTAAAGATGATGATTATGATTATGCTCAACGTTTTAAGAATGGGAGTACACAGCTTACTGAGTTTTCAGACTACGTTTTCAGTCATATTTTTATGGGTAATGAGCTGAATTATTCTGATATTGAGAGGTTTAATAATCTAGATCAGTTAGCTCCTGAAGACGACGAATACAGTAGTTATCAGGCCGCAATTGCGGTGAATATTGTCATGATTGCAACCAATATCATAAAAATTGTAAAAGGAGAGGAGTCGAAGATAAAATCAACAATAGATTATACTTTAGATGTAATCAATAACCTGAAATCTGAAGAGTTTTTTAATAATAATCCTGATGGAGATGATGAAGAAAGTGAAGAATATCTTGAACAATTTTATGATAATGAAATAGCTGCAGAAGATAGACTGATAGATAGTATTGACAACATTTCACAAAATGATTTTATAGCATTTAATGAGGAAAATATGATCAATTAATACTGAACCTCCTATTATAATGATATGACGGATCTACCTGTCATAATTAAAAGGGTAGACGAAATTCAATCCATATATGAAAAAAATATTCTCAAAACTTAAAGGTTTTGTGGTGTTTAGTCCACCGCTTTTAGCAAAAATATCTGGAAGAAAATCACCTTTCAGGTAATAATATTTTAAAGTATTTTGTAGAAAATAAACATGAAATGGATATATCTTATAAATGGGAAGGTGGTGAAGTTACATTTAAAGGATATAAATAAATACTATATAGTATATAAAGAAAATTGAATTTGAAGATGAGCCATCCAAATGGGAATTATTGGATCATATTATTCAAGATGAAGAAGAATATGATTTAGCCCGTACTGAAGCATCGAAAATTTTATAAATTGCTGAAATTCAGGGTCGTATAAAAGACAAGATTATGAAAACCCTCATTGGAGTTATCGAAAATACAGAAGATTACGATGTTAAAAACTATGCAACAAGTGCGATGGTAATTTTGTAGAATATTCTCAAATAAGAACTGTCGCAAAAAATCTGGTTTTAAACATAGATGAAGATATTGATATACGTTATAATACTTTTGACGTTATCAAGAAAATTTCTGACATAGATGAAAGAAATGAAATACTAAAGAAGTTACTTAATGATACGGACTTTCAGAAATCTGCTCGGAGAGTTCTTAGTTTTTGAGGCAAGTATTGTAAAGTTTATTAAATCATTAGAATAAAAATAATATGTAATCCAAATCCAATTCAAATATATTATGAAAAAAATATTCTCTGAACTTAAAGGTTTCGTGATATTCAGTCCACAGCTTTTAGCGCAGTATCTGCAGGATCATCAGCTTTCAGGTACTAATATTTTAAAATATTTCGTAGAAAATGAACATGGCGATGAAATAACAAAGTCGGGAATTGCTATTCCGATAATAGGGGTAGAAGAAGATTATTATGCATTCCGTGTTTCTGTGAATGATGAAAAGATTCTGAGTGATGAAGAAGTAGAGGTGGAATCAAAAGGCTGGATATTTCAGACTGCGAATAATGAAGTGAAAATTGTCGGCATTGGATATCTGAAGGATATCGCTGCCATCAGTGAAGAAAACAGTGTTACCCTTTCTCTTGAAAACGGGTGGTACTCCTTAAAAATAAGGGGCGGAAATAAAAATGGTGAAAGATTATTTGAACTGAATATGCAGAAACAGGACATGCATCCTGCTTTTAGTGGAGATATCACCACTGAATATTACTACGGATAGTATTTAAAGCTTAATACTTCCTGTGTAAGGATAAATAGCTGATGGTGAGTTCTTAATGTTTATGTTTGACAAATTTGAGAAAATAAAGTTTTCTGCAAAGTTGCAGAAATACGAATTTTATTGAAAAAATATTTTGTCAGTAATAAAAAACTTTCTATATTTGCACCACTGAAAACAACGGTACTACCGGAGTTTAAGGAGAGTTGGCAGAGTGGTCGATTGCGGCAGTCTTGAAAACTGTTGACTGTAACAGGTCCGGGGGTTCGAATCCCTCACTCTCCGCAAAAATCCTTGAATCATTTGATTCAAGGATTTTTTTATTGCTCATCATCCTAAAGAGCAATTCCTTAGAATCACATCTGATAAATGATTTTTCATATTCTGGACATTTTCCTGAATTCGGTAGGTCTCATATTGGTTAACTGATAAAAATTATTGCTGAAAGCGGCAATATGGGAGTACCCAATTTCATAAGTAATTTCAGTCATATTCAGATCGGTATCTTTAATTAATTCCATAGGCCGGAAAATCTTAAGCATTTTTTAGATCAAGAAAAGAAAATATACCTTATCAGAAAGCACGTGATTCGTTAATGTAAATCTTTCAGATATTTTTAAGTTCAAGATTGGGAAAACGTAACTTTCTTCTAATCCTGCAGAATCCCATTTTTGCAGGGTTTTTTGTTCTCTGATTTCCGAAATTTTCAGGTGTTTCCAGGTACTGTTTTGTGGAGTGTTTTCATGTTTACATTCTTATATCATATTATTGTTTAGGCTGACTGTTTCGTAATTATTTGTAGTTAGAGCATAAAAAATGGTAATCGAAAATGATGATTTGCCTCTTTTTTAATAATGAAAAGTGTGCTTTTTACATTTTTTTTTCGTGTAAAATGAAAAAAAAATTAACTCTTCTTATCATAATATTTATTCGGAAAAAAATAATCTTTTTAAGAGTATTGTAAAATTGCAATTGATTGTGAATTCATATCTTATGAAATAAGTAAGTGTAAAAACAATGATAACCTTATCATATTTTTTATACAATTGATATCATAAAAATTCGATATGTAAATCATTGATAAGCAGTAGATAATAGCGGATTTATTTTTTTTATTCAGATGAATTTTTATATTTGTAATGTTACCAAAATGTTAACAAACTAATGAATCAGAACTTTATTCATACCTATGTCTCTGTAGATTGTGTTGTCTTTGGATTTGACCATGAAAACAGGTTGAATATATTACTAGTACAACGCCATGTTGATGACGTTCCGTTGGAAAAGCAGATCAAACTTCCTGGAAGTCTTATTTTCAGCGATGAGGATGTAGATGATGCAGCACAAAGGGTACTGCATGAACTGACAGGGATTAAAAAAATGGTTCTCAAACAGTTCAAATGCTTTGCCGATCCCATGAGAGCGAGCAATGCCCATGATATCAAATGGATGGATCAGGAATACAAACATCATATAGACAGGATCATTACAGTGGCCTATCTTTCTCTTTGTAAAATAGATCATAAGATCAATAGTACAAAATATGATACCGTAGACTGGTATCCTGTTGATGAGGTTCCGGTACTGCCTTTTGATCATAACAAAATTATCACTGAATCTTTAATGGAGATCAGAAAATGGATTGAATCTGATTTCTCCATTATTTTTGAGCTGCTGCCTAAAAGATTCACCATAAGACAGCTTTATCAGCTGTACAGTGCTTTAAATGAAAAGAATATTGATATTAAGAATTTTCATAAAAAAATATCCTCATTCCCCTATATCGTTCCTTTGGATGAAATTCAAAAAGATGTATCACACCGCGCCGCAAGATATTACCGATTTGATGCTAAAATCTACAAGAAAAACAATACAAAACTTATAAAATAACCCTTTTAAAAAAATTATGTACTTACTAGGCTATGACATTGGCAGTTCTTCTGTGAAAGTGTGTCTCATTGAGGCGTCCAGCGGAAAAGTGATTGCTTCTGAATTTTCTCCTAAAAAAGAGATGAAAATCACTGCTATAAATCCCGGATGGGCAGAGCAAAATCCGGTAGACTGGTGGATCAATCTTAAGTTGGCACACGAAGCTGTCATGCATGAATCCGGAGTACATGCAGAAGATATCAAAGGAATTGGAATTACCTGGCAGATGCATGGGTTGATCCTTGTAGACAAAGATCAGAACCTTTTAAGACCATCCATTATCTGGTGCGACAGCCGTGCTGTACCTTATGGTGAAAAGGCTTTCAAAACCATAGGAGAAGAAAAATGTCTTTCACATCTGTTGAATTCACCGGGAAACTTTACAGCATCAAAGCTTGCCTGGGTAAAAGAAAATGAGCCTGAGATCTTTGAAAAGATAGATAAAATAATGCTTCCCGGAGACTATATTGCCATGAGACTTTCAGGGCAGATAGGAATGACCATTGAAGGATTATCAGAAGGAATATTCTGGGATTTTAAAAACAACTGCATTTCGGAAGATATCATTAACCACTATGGAATTCCTGAAAGTTTCTTCCCGGAAATTGTACCTACATTTGGTATTCAGGCAACAGTTTCAAAGGCAGCATCAGAAGAATTAGGATTAAAAGAAGGTACACCTATTTCCTACAGGGCAGGAGACCAGCCCAACAATGCGCTTTCCCTGAATGTTTTTAACCCGGGAGAAATTGCCTCTACAGCAGGAACTTCGGGAGTGGTGTACGGGGTTTTGGATCAGCTGGAATATGATAAACTATCAAGGGTCAATACATTTGCCCATGTCAATTACACACCGGAACAGATCAGACTGGGGGTTTTGCTGTGTATCAACGGAACCGGTATTTTAAATTCATGGCTGAAGCACAATTTTGCAACTTCGCTTTCTTCCTATGGTGATATGAATGATATGGCTTCACTTTCACCCATCGGATCTAAAGGGTTAAGCATTATTCCTTTTGGAAACGGAGCTGAAAGAGTGCTGGAAAATAAGGATACAAGCTGTTCAATTCACGGAATAAACTTCAATATCCATTCAAAAGGCGATATTCTTCGTGCAGCACAGGAAGGTATTGTATTCTCATATGAATACGGAATGGATATCATGAGAAATATAGGCATGGATATCCAGGTGATCCGTGCAGGAAATGCCAATATGTTTTTAAGTTCAATCTTTCGCCAGTCGCTATCCAGTGTCAGCAATGCGGTTATTGAACTTTATGATACCGATGGAGCGGTAGGAGCAGCAAGAGCTGCAGGAATGGGAATAGGATTTTATTCAGATTCCAGAGAAGCATTCTCTTCACTCGAAAAAATAGCAGTGATAGAGCCCGAACACGAAAAACAGGAACAATATTTAGAAGCCTATGCCAGATGGAAACATCATCTTAACGAAATAATCTAGGACCATTACAACAGCATTTTTCATCCTCTTACTGACTTTTCAGAATCAGTGAGAAGGGAATTTCTACGCAAAAAATTAAAAACAAAAATAAAAATAATCAAATAAATATGAACACTTTAACAGGTACAAAAGAGTTTTTTACAGGTATTGAAAAAATTAAGTTTGAAGGGAAGGAAAGTAAGAACCCGTTGGCATTCCGTTACTATGATGCGGAAAAGATCGTGATGGGAAAACCTATGAAAGACTGGACAAGATTTGCGATGGCATGGTGGCACACCTTATGTGCCAACGGAAGCGATCCGTTCGGTGGACCTACCATTCACCACCCATGGGATATCGGAAACGATCCGGTAACAAGAGCAATGCACAAAATGGATGCAGGTTTCGAATTCATGTCTAAAATGGGATTCAATTACTACTGCTTCCATGATATCGATCTGGTAGACCCTGCCAACAACTGGAAGGACTACGAGAAAAATATGCAGACTATTGTGGAATATGCAAAACAAAAACAGCAGGAAACAGGAATTAAGCTTTTATGGGGAACAGCCAATGTTTTCACTCATGAAAGATACATGAACGGTGCTTCTACCAATCCGAATTTTGATGTAGTAGCCTGTGCAGGAACTCAGGTGAAAAATTCAATAGATGCAACCATAGCACTTGGTGGTGAAAATTATGTTTTCTGGGGTGGAAGAGAAGGATATATGAGCCTTTTGAACACAGACATGAAGCGTGAAAAAGATCACCTTGCCCGTTTCCTTTCCATGTCAAGAGACTATGCACGCCAGCAAGGTTTTAAAGGAACTTTCCTGATTGAACCTAAACCAATGGAGCCTACCAAGCATCAGTACGATTATGATTCTGAAACAGTAATCGGATTCCTTAGACATTACGGATTAGATAAGGATTTTAAACTGAATATCGAAGTGAATCACGCTACATTGGCAGGTCACACATTCGAACATGAGCTTCAGGTTGCAGTAGATGCAGGACTTTTAGGAAGCATTGATGCCAACAGGGGAGATTATCAGAACGGATGGGATACAGACCAGTTCCCAATTGATTATTACGACATGGTTCAGGCGTGGCTGGTGCTGCTTCCGGCAGGAGGTCTGGGAACCGGAGGGGTGAATTTTGATGCCAAAATCAGAAGAAATTCTATTGATGCTGAAGATCTGTTCATTTCCCACATCTCAGGAATGGATGTATTCGCAAAAGGTCTTCTTGCAGCGGCTGATATCCTTGAAAATTCAGATTACAAAAAGCTGAGGACAGACCGTTATGCTTCTTTTGATAACGGAAACGGAAAAGCATTTGAAGAAGGTTCACTTACACTAGAAGATCTGCAGAGAATAGCTCACGAAATCGGCGAACCACAGCCAAAAAGCGGAAAACAGGAATTGTTTGAAGCCATCGTGAATATGTATATATAATTAAAAATAAAAGGCTTATCAACACTAAGGATTTTTATACACAATAATTATTAAAGAGCCTTTTATTCAACAACTAATACTAAAATAATAATTATGAACCGATTTTATTTCAATAAAAGCAATAGAGCAGCACTGTTTTTTGCAATGACTCTATTGCCTTGCGGCATAGCATATTCACAGGTTAAGAAAGATACAGTAGCTAAAGAAAATAAAATAGATGAAGTTGTTGTGATAGGATATGGAACCCAGAGAAAAGAGGCTGTAACAGGTTCTGTAGCCACTGTAAAAGGAGATGCCCTGCGTGAAGTACCTTCTGCCAACATTACCCAGGCATTACAGGGAAGAACGGCAGGGGTAGATATCTCGCAAACCTCCACTAAACCGGGTGCTGCCATGCAGATCCGTATCAGGGGAACACGATCTCTGACAGGAGATAATAACCCATTGATTGTATTGGATGGTATTCCTTTCGTAGGGTCACTGGGAGACATCAGCTCAAGTGATATCAAAAGTATTGACATCCTGAAAGATGCTTCTGCTACAGCCATCTACGGGTCAAGAGGAGCAAACGGTGTTATTCTCGTTACTACGAACAGAGGAGCAAAAGGGCAGAGGCCTAAATTTACCTATAACACCTTTACAGGAGTTCAGACCTTGTTTTCAAAATATCCGATGATGGATGGTCCTAAGTTTGCAAAACTGCGTGCTTATGCCATTCCTGCGGGAAATAAAACGCCATTGTATTCCAACGGAGCTGATGAAAATAACAGCGTCAATACTGACTGGCAAAGCCTGTTTTATAAGCCGGCGATGATGACCAGTCACGATGTAGGGGTTTCAGGAGGAACAGAAGGTGGAAATTATAACGTAGGATTATCCTATTTTAAACAAAATGCATTAATTCCTATTCAGAGTTACGAAAGATTTGCCCTGAGAATGGCGATTGACCAGCAGGTAGGATCTGTCTTTAAGTTTGGTTTTACAACCAATACAAACTATTCTGTTTCTGAAGGAAACGGAGTAAATCCTGGAGCGGTTCTGGGATATTCTCCGATTGCCAATCCTTACAATGCGGACGGAAGCCCGAAAAGAGTAATGAGCACCGCAGGCGGTATCGATCAGACATGGATTTATACCAGAAGAAGCCTGGAGAGCCTGGCGGAGAAATATATTGATGAAACCAAATCTTTTGCATCCTATAACAACCTTTACGGAGAAGCCAGCCTTCCAGTCAAAGGATTGAAATACAGGTTAAATGTAGGGTTGGATTTCCGTACTTCAAACAGCGGCAACTACAGTGGTGTAGGAGTCTTCAATACAAACCCTCTGGGACCGTCAGCGGCAGGAAAAGGGAATAATCAGACTTATCACTGGGTATTGGAAAACCTCCTGACTTACGACCGTACATTCGGAAAACATAAGATCAACGCTGTAGCATTATACTCTGCAGAACAGAACAAGTATACAAGCTCATACATGAGTGCAAAAAATGTCCCTGCAGACTTTTTCCAGTATTATAACCTGGGACAGTCTCCTCAGGCAGATATTACAGTAAGACCTGAAGACCAGGCGTACTGGAAAACAGGCCTGCTTTCAGCGATGGGAAGAATCATGTATACGTATGATAACAGGTACATGCTTACAGCCACACTCCGTGCCGACGGATCTTCCAGACTGGCACCGGGTAACAAATGGCATACCTATCCTGCATTATCATTAGGATGGAATGTTACCAACGAATCCTTCATGCAGAATATCAAAGCGATTAATCTCCTGAAATTCAGAGCGGGATGGGGGCAGACTTCCAATCAGGCAGTAGATCCATATACGACGATGGGAAGATTTAACGTGGCTCCTTATAATTACGGAAGCGCAGGAAGTGCAGGAATCTATGGAAATCAGCCGCCTAATCCAAACCTTGGTTGGGAATATTCAAAAACACAAAACTACGGGGTAGACTTCGGGATCCTGAACAACCGCCTTACGGGAAGTGTGGAATATTACAAAACCCATACATTTGACCTGCTGACACAAAAAAGTCTTCCGGCAACAAGCGGTTGGTCATCCATCGTTTCCAATGTAGCCGAAACAGAAAATAAAGGGGTGGAAATTTCCTTGAACGGAGTTATTTTTGATAATCCGGATGGGTTTACCTGGGAAGCCGGAGTTAATTTCTATACCAATAAAAACAAAATTTTGTCTCTTGCATCCGGGACACAACGTGACATCAATAACTCATGGTTTGTAGGACATAATATCAATTCATTGTATGATTATCAGTACATCGGTCTTTGGCAGGCTGGCGACCCGTATCAGAGCATTCTGGAGCCGGGAACTGCTGCCGATGTTATAGGATCTATCAAAGTTCTTTACACCGGAGGCTATAATGCTGACGGAACTCCGGTAAGAGCAATTGGACCGGATGACAGACAGATTTTTGATACAGCCCCGAAATTCCAGGGAGGATTTAATATGCGTTTTGCCTACAAGAACTTTGAACTGAGCACAGTAGGAGCTTTCCAGCACGGAGGAATCCTGGTGAGTACGATTTACGGATCTGCAAGTTATCTTAACAGATTAACGGGTAGAGGAAATAACGTGGATGTGGATTACTGGACAGAAGATAATACCGGTGCCTATTTTCCGCGTCCGGGACGTCATTTGAGCGGCGATAATCCGAAGTATTCTTCTACTTTAGCGATGTTTGATGCTTCTTACCTTAAGCTTCGTACCATTACATTAGGCTATAATGTCAATAAAGATTTTTTAAAGGATCTGAAAATTACCAGCTTAAGAATTTACTTTACGGTAACCAATCCTGTTGTGCTATTCTCACCTTATCATAAGTTCTCAGGGATGGATCCGGAACCAAACTCTTTCGGAAATGAAAACCAGGCAGTAAGCGGATATCCAAACCGCCAGCTTGTCATAGGAACGAACAACCCTTCCACAAGAAATTACTTAATGGGACTTAACTTAACCTTTTAAAACTGTACTGTCATGATAAATTTTAACAAAAAACTGCTATTAGGAGCAATCTTTTTATCCTTAACATTTACAGGTTGTAGTGAAATTCTTGATGAGCAGCCAAGAGCAATCTATACAGCTGACTATTTTAATACACCGGATGGAGTTAATCAGGGATTTACGGCTTTATACAGACAGATGAGATTACTGTATGGCAATGGCTATTTTATGAGCAATTGTCAGAACGGAACTGATGAATCTACCTGGGCACAAAGTGCGGATGGAAACTTCAAAGAATTGGATATGTCCGGAAACGGTATTATCAATTCCAATACTTTTCCTACCAGTATGGTCTGGAACTCCGTATTTCCGTATATCAATACTGCCAACGGAATCATTGAAAAAGGACCAGGATTCGGAATTGCAGAATCTATGATTTCTGAAGCCCGTTTCTTCCGCGGATTTTACTACTTCATGCTCGTACAGACCTATGGAGGAGTTCCTCTGGATTTAGGAGCAGGGGAATTGAAATATAACACTTTACCTTCCACCTCTTCCGTAAGAAATACCGTACCTGAAGTATATACAAAAACTGTTTTTGCTGACCTTAAAAAAGCAATAGAAAACTTACCTGTATCACCAAGGGTAACAGGTGGTGTAACTAAAAATGTTGCAAGATTGATGCTTGCCAAAGCTTACCTTACTTATGGATGGTGGCTGCAGAATCCAAACAGCATTCCAACTTATCCCGAAGTGGCAAGAACTGATCCTGACGGACACAATGCCCAGTGGTATTTCCAGCAGGCTTATGATATCGCTATGGAAGGAATCAACAATCCCGGACCTTATGCGCTTCAGCCTACTTTCTATGATGTAAATGTAGGTTCCAATGACAGGAATACCGAATCTATGCTGTATGCAGACCATACACAGTCGAGCACATACTACAACGAAAGTGATCCTGTAGGATTTGGATCAGGCTGGGCACCGGACAATTTTGCAGCATGGATGCAGACCTGGAACTATACGGCCATCAAAAGCAGTAAAACCACAGCGTGGGAAGGAGCGGACGTTGTAAGCGCCGTACAGAGAGAAGCAGCACAGCCATTGGGACGTCCATGGGTGCGTATGTGTCCTACCTTAGGTGTTATCAAAAATACTTTTGCAGATAAAACCAACGATTCTCGTTATGATGGAACTTTTGTAACCACCTACAGAGGAAACTGGAACAAGAATGGAACAGGCCTTACAACGGTTCCTGTACTTTATAATGCCAATAATTTACCTGTACAGCCGGGAGGAGCTATCTTAAGCTTCCTAAGTGATGACAGCCAGACGCCTTCTTATCCTACAGGATCCGGACAAAGCGGTGTAGGAGCAGGAACCCTTCCGGGAAGAGCAGACTGGGTGATCGCACCAAACGGAATCAGCAGAATTGTATATCCGGGTCTTTGGAAAATAGGAACTTACCGTACCGATGATCCAAATGGATTAGGATATCCGAATGCAGGATTAACCCGTCCTTTCAGTGTTGCCAAATTTTCAGAATTCTATTTTATTGCTGCAGAAGCAGCTGTAAAAGGGGCTTCAGGAGCTATGACAGCCAGAGATCTTATCAACGTCATCCGTGCCCGTGCCGGAAAATGGAAGTTCAATAATGCACAGAATACCGCTTATGTAGCAGATAACAGTGCAGCGATGACGGCTGCTACGCCATCTGTAATTACCATTGATTATATCCTTGCAGAAAGATCCCGTGAATATTACGGAGAATTCTACAGATGGTATGATCTGGTACGTACACAGAAGTGGGGCGATTATGCAGCTACTTATCAGATCGGAGGAGCTTCTTATGGAGATCACGCTCCGCAGACGGTGACAAGAACAATAAAACCTTTCCATTATCTGAGACCGATTCCTCAGAATCAGATTGATGCGATGGAAGTATCGGCAGATATTAAAGCAAAATATCAGAATCCAGGATACAATTAATTTCATTCTACATTCATATCAGCAACAGAGTAGGTGTGCAGGCACCTGCTTTGTTTATCTGAATTAAAATTTAAAAACTATGGAAAAAACCTGGCGTTGGTTTGGCAAAAAAGACAAAATAGCACTCAGCACACTTCGTCAAATAGGAGTAGAAGGAATTGTTTCTGCTCTGCATGATATCCCAAACGGAGAAATCTGGAATTCAGAGGCCATTATTGATTATAAAAACTATATAGAAAGCCACGGACTTCGCTGGTCTGTTGTGGAGAGTCTTCCCGTAAGTGAAGCTATCAAATACGGAGGTGAAGACCGTGACTCTTTAATAGAAAATTATATCACGAGCCTTGAAAATCTGGGTAAAGCAGGAGTTACAACAGTTTGCTACAATTTTATGCCCGTTCTCGACTGGGCACGCACCGACCTCTTTCACGAATGGGAAGACGGTTCATCCTCACTTTATTTTGACAAAGCCAAGTTTGCGTATTTTGAAATTCATATCCTTAAAAGAGAAGGAGCAGAAAACGATTATACTTCAGAAATCCTTCAAAAAGTAGAAGAATTAAAAAATACCTTAACAGAAAAAGATAATCATGAGCTGATCGATTCAGTCATTGTAAAAACACAGGGATTCGTGAACGGAAATATCAAAGAAGGTGAATTGAATCCTGTAGAAAAGTTCAAAAGTTTACTGGCATTGTATGATGGTATAGATAAACATCAGCTTCGCCAGAACATGAAACATTTCCTCGAAAAAATAATGCCTGTCTGCGAAAAATGGAATATCCAGATGTGTGTACATCCTGATGATCCGCCTTTTTCATTACTGGGCTTACCCAGAATAGTGACCAATGAAGAGGATATTGACTGGCTTCTGAAAGCTGTTGATAACCCTCACAACGGGTTAACGTTCTGTGCCGGATCTTTAAGCGCCAACCTTCAGAATGATGTTCCGAAACTGGCGGAGAAATTTGCCCACAGAACCAAATTCGTTCACCTGAGAAGTACAAATGTCTTTGAAAACGGCGATTTCATCGAGGCTCATCATCTGGGTGGAAGAGGAAAGCTTATTGAAGTGATCCGTGTTTTCGAAAAAGAAAATCCTGATCTTCCGATGAGAATAGACCACGGAAGACTTTTAACAGAAGATATTGACAAAGGATATAATCCCGGCTATTCATTTTTAGGAAGAATGCTGGCATTGGGCCAGATCGAAGGAGTAATGGCTGCCGTTCAGTCAGAATTACAGAAAAATTAATCTGCGTTTGTAATAAAATAGTAAAAAGTAAAATGAAAGATCTGTTTAGTATTAAAAACAAAGTAGCAGTCATCACAGGGGCTTCGGGCGTTTTGGGAGGCAGCCTTGCCAAAAGTTTTATAGAGGCTGGTGCCAAAGTTGTGGCTCTGGGAAGAAACCAGGAAACACTGGATGCCCGGGTAAAAGAGCTTACAGATCTGGGAGGGGATGCACTTGCTGTAGAAGCCAATGTGATGGATATTGAAAGCCTTGAAGCCGCTTCTGTGAAAATAAAAGAAAAGTATGGCCGTATTGATATTCTGCTTAACATAGCGGGCGGAAATATTCCGGCAGCCACTTTATCTCCCGAACAGTCATTTTTTGATATGAATATGAAGGGATGGGCAGAGGTTACTGATCTTAATATCAATGGAACCGTTTACCCGAGTTATGTTTTCGGAAAAGTAATGGCGGAGCAGGGAAGCGGAAACATTATTAATATTTCTTCCATGGCCGCCTATTCAGCAATTACAAGAGTAGCCGGATATTCTGCAGCCAAATCCGCAATCACCAATTTTACCCAATGGCTGGCCTCTGATCTGGCATTGAAATTCGGAGATAAGATACGGGTAAATGCTGTGGCGCCAGGTTTTTTTATTGGAGACCAGAACCGTGCTATTCTGTTGAATCCGGACGGAAGCTTAACCGAGAGAAGTAAAAAAGTTATGGCTAAAACACCCATGCAGAGATTTGGAGAAGTAGAAGAGCTGAACGGGGTTGTACAGTTCCTTTGTTCCGATGCAGCAAGCTTTATCACAGGAGCACTGATTCCTGTTGACGGGGGCTTCAGCGCATTCAGTGGAGTATAAAAAAACTAATTTCTTCATATATAATAATTGGGACAGGACCTTAATGGTTTCATTCAAGGTCTTGTTTTTAAAATCCAGACTCACTTAAAGTCTGATTATGTAAAGAGAAAATCTTTGATTTTCATCTTATGTGAACTATACTGCAGAATCATTTTAAACATTCATAAGTGAGCTAAAGTGTTTTAAAATAAAGCTTTTGTGACTTTGTGGTTTTGCAAAGTTTAAACAAGTTAATTAAAATCCAGGATTGTAAAAATAAATCATGAGTAATTCCACTAAAAATAAAGACGTTTTCGGAGAATTGTTTCTGCTTGAATCGGCAAAGGCAGAGAATCTGTATTTCGGTTATGCTAAAGATATGCCGGTGATCGATTATCACAATCATCTGGAACCGGATGTTATTTCTGCTAATCAGAACTTCCGTTCTCCAAATGCTATCTGGCTGGATGGTGATCATTATAAATGGAGAGCCATGAGAAATTTTGGAATTGATGAACAGTTTATTTCCGGAAATGCTTCAGATCAGGAAAAATTCATGAAATGGGCCGAAGTGGTGCCTTATACCCTTCGCAATCCGCTGTTTCACTGGACGCATCTGGAACTCAAAAATCCTTTTGGTATCAACGAATATTTATCACCCAATAATGCAGATACGGTGTATCATCAGATGAATGAAAGTCTGCAGACACCTGGTTTTTTACCACAATCCATTATTGAAAATTTTAAAGTAGAAGCCTTATGTACTACAGATGATCCTGCTGATGATCTGGTTCATCATAAAGCTTTAAAACACAGTGGGTTTAAAACAGCTGTTCTTCCTGCTTTCCGCCCTGATGCTTATATTAATATGATTAATCCCGAACAGTATCTTTCAGGAATTAAAAAGCTTGAAAAAGTCTGTGGATTTTCCATCGTGTCAGCTTCTGATCTGTTGAATGCACTTCAGTCCAGAATCAATTATTTTGTGGAAGCAGGGGCAAAAGTAGCCGATCACGGCTTTGAATATTTCCCGGACACCACAAAGTGGAATCAAAACCTTGAAAAAGAATTTTCCGGATTCCTGAAAGGGAATATTTCAACATTTTCCGATCCGGATGCCTTATGCGGCTATATGCTGAAAGAGCTTTGCAAAATGTATGCAGAAAAAGGCTGGGTACAGCAGTTTCATGTAGGGGCAACCCGAAACAACAATTCAGAAATGTTCAGAAAAATGGGCGCCAATGCAGGATATGATGCCATTGGAGAACCCTATTATGCACAGCGATTGAGTGTTTTGCTGGATGCATTGAATTCAGAAGAAAAACTGGCCAAAACCATTATATACAATCTGAATCCGGCATGTAATGAAGTTTTGGCAACTCTTGCCGGAAATTTCAACGAAGGAGGCATAAAATCCAAAGTACAGTTTGGAGCAGCCTGGTGGTTTCTTGATCAGCTTGACGGGATGACCAAACAGATGAATACACTTTCCAATATCGGTCTGATCAGCACTTTTGTAGGAATGCTGACCGATTCCCGAAGCCTGCTGTCATTCTCAAGACATGATTATTTCAGAAGGCTTTTGTGCAATCTGTTCGGAAGTGAAATGGAAAGAGGTCTTCTTCCCGATGATGAAAAATGGGTAGGAAAGATCATTCAGGATATCTGTTATCATAATACCAAAAATTATTTTGAAATCTAATACCATGCAGGATTCATCGAAAATATTATGTTTCGGGGAACTGCTTCTCCACTTTGCCCCGGATTCCGAAGGAAACTGGTTGAATGAGCAGTCTCTGAAGATGTATGTTGGCGGAGCAGAATACAATGTAGCAGCAGCACTTTCTCAATGGAAAAATTCTGTGAAATTGTTATCAGCTTTACCGGAGAATTTCGTAGGAAACCAGCTGGAATCTCAACTTAACAGTAAAGGAATAGAAGTCCTTGCAGAAAAAACTCAGGGAAGAATAGGAACATTTTATCTTTCTTCTGATGGAGATATGCAGAATGCTTCAGTGGTGTATGATCGTTTTCCGTCTGTTTTTACCCAATCGGATTTTGAAACTTTCAGTGATGATGAGATATTTTCAGGAGTAAAATGGCTGCATATCAGTACCATCACACCGGCTTTGAGTGACAATGCATTCCGCAAATGTTTACAGATCATGAAAGAAGCCAGAACAAGAAATATTACAGTTTCTCTCGACCTGAATTACAGGGCGTTGCTTTGGCAAAACCAGAATCCTCACAAAATTAAAGAGCTGATGCCTTTTGTGAATGTCCTTATGGGAAATATCTGGTCTGTGGAGAAGTTCCTGAATATTCCGGTTGAATATGAGCTTAACGGAAATTTTGATGATGAAAATCTTCTGAAACAGGCCGAAAAAACAGCATTGGAAATCAGAAGACAATTCTCGGAGGTGGAAAAAGTTGCGAATACTTTCCGCTTTACAAACGGAGAACAGGTGAATTACTTTGCCACCTTATTTGCTGATGAGAAACTTTTGTTTTCAGAAAAATATAATTCAGATACCATTGAAGAAAGGGTAGGAAGCGGTGATTCTTTCATGGCCGCCTTAATTCATGGAATTTTAAAAGGAAATTCTGATGAGCAGATCCTTGAGGATGCGACAAAAGTTGCTTTTAAAAAACTTTTCGTAAAAGGAGATACCATTGATGAAAGCATTAATATCGAAAAATTATGAGTGAAATACTACAAAAAATAAAAGACCAGAAAATCATTCCGCTGTTTTACAACGAATCGTTTGAAGTCTCAAAAAATATCGTAAAAGCTTTATACGAAGCAGGAATCCGTGTAATAGAATATACCAACCGCGGTCATCAGGCACTGGAAAATTTCACTAAGCTGAAAGAAATTTCCCATACAGAATTTCCTGGTCTGTTGTTAGGAATCGGAACGGTAAAAAACATACAGGATATGGATGATTATGCTAACGTAAAAGCAGACTTTATCATTACACCAGTGATCAGTGAAGCATTGGTAAAACATGCCCTCGAAAAAAATATCCTTCTGATTCCGGGCTGTTTTACCCCTTCCGATATCAATATTGCGTATCAGAACGGTTTAAAACTGGTTAAAATATTTCCGGCTGATGCTTTAGGGAAGAACTACATCAAATCGGTACAACCTGTTTTTCCGGGAATGAATTTTATGCCAACCGGAGGAATCCATGCTGAAACTGAAGATATCAGTGAATGGCTTAATGGAGGTGCCATAGCAGCAGGACTGGGAAGTTCCCTAATTGGAAAAGATTTTAATGAAGAAGAACTGACAGTGAAAACAAAAAAATTATTACAACAACTTAATCAATAACTCAATGCAGGCTCCTCAAAACCGTAATATAAGATGGTGGATGCTGTCTCTTGTCTTTCTCGCCACTACGATCAATTATCTTGACCGTCAGGTAATGGGTTTGCTGAAACCTGTGCTGGAAAAAGAATTCAGCTGGGATGAAAAAGATTACAGCTATATCGTCATGGCTTTTACCACGACATATGCCATCGGTTATATGGCGATGGGAAGGTTTATAGACAAGGTCGGAACCAAAATCGGGTATGCAGTTTCCCTTATTGTATGGAGTTTGGCCTCTATAGGACATGGTCTTGTCAAAAGTACCATTGGGTTTATCATTGCGAGAAGTACCTTAGGCATCAGTGAAGCAGGAAATTTTCCTGCTGCCATCAAATCTGTGGCTGAATGGTTTCCCAAAAAAGAAAGAGCACTGGCAACGGGAATTTTTAACTCGGGAGCGACGGTGGGAGCTATTTTGGCGCCGCTATTGGTTCCGTTCATTCTTGGGCATTACGGCTGGAGACAGACCTTTGTATGGATTGGAGCTTTGGGCATGATTTGGATTGTCCTTTGGTGGAAATTTTATACCGTACCGGAAAAAACAAAAAATATCAGCAAGGAAGAACTGCAGTATATAAAAAGCGATCAGGCTGAAAAAACAGAAGAGAAAACCAAAATTCCTTTATCGGAATTACTGAAATATAAAGTAACATGGTCATTTGCCATCGGTAAGATATTAACCGATCCTATCTGGTATTTCTTCATGTTCTGGCTGCCGGCGTATTTTTCGGATGTATTCAAAATGGATTTAACGAAACCATCCCTTCCATTGATTATTATTTACAGCGGAACTACCATCGGAAGTATTGGCGGAGGTTATCTCTCATCATTTCTGATCAAAAAAGGCTGGGCCATCGGAAGGGCCAGAAGTATTACAATGTTATTATTTGCATTAATGGTGGTTCCGGTCATGTTCTCAAAATATGTAGATAATATGTGGATGATCACGATCATCATTGCCTTGGCAACAGCTGCGCATCAAGGATGGGGAGCCAATCTTATGACTACGGTCGGAGATCAGTTGCCTAATAATTATGTCAGTTCTGTCATTGGTTTTGGCGGAATGCTGGGCTCAGCGGCAGGAATTATTTTTCCGCTTTTTATCGGAATTGTTCTCGACGCCTTTAAAAAATCAGGAAACATCAACGGGGGCTACAGCATTATATTTTTCATAGCCGGAATATCCTATGTTACAGCCTGGGGATTGATTAAAATAATCAACCGCAAGAAAACCTTATAAAAACTATATAAATAATGATCTGTAATTGATTATAATAATAAAATTTGATACGCATTGCTGAGTGTAACGCCCTTGCGAACCTTATTAAGGATGTAGTTAAAAAATTTGCGGACTTAGCGTTAAAAGAACAACACCTATTCAAAAATATACATTTTAAAACTATAAAAAAAGAATAACAATGAAACAGAATATAATGAATTTAGCTTTTTTCAGGAATAAAACGAATATCCTTGCAGCAGCTGCTTTGCTTTCAGTGACTACTATTTCTGCACAAACTTTCTCAGACTTTAATTACCGTGGAAACGATAAAATATATAATGACAACACTCTTAAACCGGACGAGTTTTATTCCCCGATTTTACAGGGCTGTTATCCTGACCCAAGCATCACCAAAAAAGGCGAAGATTATTACCTGGTAAACTCTTCTTTCTCAATGTTTCCGGGCGTTCCGATTTTCACGTCTAAAGATCTGGTAAACTGGAAGCAGGTGGGACACGTTTTGGACAGGCCTTCCCAGCTTAAAGTTGAAAATTCTGGCGTTTCGCATGGAATTTATGCACCGGATATCAAATACAATAAGCACAACGATACTTTTTATATGATTACTACCCAGTTTGCAGGTGGTATTGGAAATATGGTCGTAAAAACCAAAGATCCGGCAAAAGGATGGAGCGAAGTCCAAAAGCTAAACTTTGACGGTATTGATCCTTCTATTTTCTTTGATGATGACGGAAAAGCATATATCGTTCACAATGATGCTCCGCCGAAAGGTACTGAGCAGTACAACGGCCACCGTGTTATTAAGATTTGGGACTATGATCTCGAAAAAGACCAGGTAGTTGCGGGCTCGGATAAGATTATTGTAAACGGAGGCGTAGATCTTTCCCAAAAACCGATCTGGATTGAAGGTCCCCATATTTACAAAAAGAACGGTAAATACTACCTGATGTGTGCAGAAGGCGGAACCGGAGGCAACCATAGCGAAGTGATTTTTATGGCAGATTCTCCGAAAGGACCGTTTGTTCCCGCTAAAAATAATCCAATTCTTACGCAAAGATATTTTCCGAGAGACAGAAAGGAAAAAGTGGATTGGGCAGGTCATGCAGATTTGGTGGAAGGTCCGGACGGACAATGGTATGGCGTATTTTTAGCAATTCGTCCGAATGTCAGCAACCGTGTTAACAAAGGCCGTGAAACTTTTATTCTTCCTGTAGACTGGAGCGGAACGTATCCTGTGTTTCAAAATGGCCTGGTTCCGATGAAACCAAAATTGAAAATGCCACAAGGCGTTCAGAACCAAACCGGGCAAACCGGGTTTTTTCCGAACGGAAACTTTACCTATAACGACAAATTAACCGATAAAAATCTTGATTTCCGATGGATTGCGATGCGCGGACCGCGTGAGAATTTCATTACTGCCACGAAAAATGGAGTAAAGGTGAATCCAATGGAAACGAACATAAAAGCGTTGGCTCCGATTTCATCTTTGTTCCACAGATTACAGCACGAAGACTTCGAAACTTCCGTAACCTTGGATTATAAACCAAAATCGGAAAAAGAATTGGCTGGAATTACACTCTACCAAAGCGAAACATTCAATTATGTTTTCGGAATTACCAAAAAAGATAAAGATTTCTACATCGTATTGGAAAGAACGGAAAAAGGGCAATCAAAGCTGATTGCCAGCGAGAAAATTTCATTATCCAAACCGGTTAAATTGCAGGTTGTTGCTGATAAAGATGAACATAGCTTCAATTATTCTTTGGATGGCAAAAACTTCAAAAATCTTGGCGGGCCGGTTTCAGGAGATATACTTTCTACTGATGTAGCAGGAGGTTTTACAGGAAGCCTTATCGGGCTTTACAGCACCTCTTCCAATGATATTGTACCGAATTAAGTTAGTATTAGCAATGTCACACTGAGCTTGTCGAAGTGTTCCTTTTAAGACTGAAAAGAATCAAATCGAACCAAAATATCAAAAACGTGAAAATCAAAAAATCTTATATAGTTTCTTTATTGGGATTTATCGGGCTGAATCTTCTTTCAGCCCAGGTAAATCCTTCTGGAAAACAGAGTACTGCATTTACCAATCCCATCATCTGGGCAGATGCACCGGATTTATCCATTACCAGAAACGGAAATGATTTTTACCTGATCAGTACCACCATGCATTTAATGCCCGGAGCTCCGGTAATGCATTCCAGGGATCTGGTACATTGGGAAATGTCCGGATATGTTTTCGATACTCTGAACGACAACTCAAAATATGATTTATTGAACGGAACCGTTTACGGTAGGAGCCAATGGGCTTCTTCAATCCGCTATCATAAAGGGAAATACTACGTTTTATTCTCTCCGAATGATGAACCTTTCAAATCCTATTTCTATGTGACTGATGATCCCGAAAAAGGAGAATGGAAACTCATCACCAGAACACAGCATTTTCATGATGCCTCACTGTTTTTCGATGATGATGACAAAATATATGTTTTCACCTCCAACAAGGTTTTTGAACTGAGTCCTGATTTTAAAGAAGTGATCGGAAATCCGGATGGAACTGAGGTATTTCAGAAAGATGCTTCGGAAACCGGGCTTCTGGAAGGTAATCAGATCATCAAAAGAAACGGAAAATATTATATGATGATGATATCCTGGCCCAGAAACGGAAAACGCCGTCAGGTAGTCTACAGGGCAGATAAAGTGACAGGTCCTTACGAGAAAAAAGTAATTCTGGAAGATAATTTTTTAGGATTTTCCTATGCAGGACAAGGCGCTTTGATTGATGATAAAAACGGAAACTGGTATTCCCTTATTTTCCAGGACAGAAACGGAGTAGGACGCGTTCCGTTGCTGCTGCCCGTTCAATGGGAAAATGACTGGCCGGTATTGGGAGATAGCGGAAAAGTTCCTTTGAAAGGAGAAGTTCCGCTTCCGCCATTCAAACCTAAAAATCATCTGGTGGAAAGCGATGAGTTCTCCGACAAAAAAATGAAAATTCAATGGCAATGGAATCATAATCCGGTGAATGATGCCTGGTCTTTATCAGAAAGAAAAGGCTTTCTGAGACTGAAAACCAGCAGGGTAGTAGACAATCTGTACGCGGCACCCAATACCTTGACTCAGAGAATGGAAGGTCCAACCTCTTCAGCGGTTGTCGCAATGGACCTTAAAGAAATGAAAGATGGTGATGTTGCTGGGTTCAGTGCCTTCAACGGGGACTCCGGGATCTTGTCAGTAGTGAAGGAAGGTGAAGAAAAATTCATTGTTTTTTCAACCAACGAAGTGAGCCTGGACAATAAGAAAAAAGCCATTACTGGAGTTAAAAAAGAAGAAAAAAAACGGATTCCTCTCAATTCGGATAAGGTTTTTCTCCGTATTGATGCTGATTTTAACCTCGGGAAAGATCTTGCCGACTTTTATTACAGCACCGATCAGAAGAACTGGACGGAAATGGCAAAAAACTACAAAATGATCTTTGATTACCGTAGATTTTTTATGGGTTCGAAATTCGCAATTTTCAATTATGCCACTAAAAATACCGGAGGATTTGTAGATGTGGACTTTTTCAGAGTCAGTGAAGCTGGAAAGTAAAATCAAATGCAGATAAAAGTCTGTTGTAAACAGTAAGTAAAATATACACTTATTATTTTTTTATCTGAAATAATAAGTGTAGAAAATACAAATAAAAATCATGAATAAATCAGTTATATTGGCTTTAGGACTTGTTTTGTCGGGAATATTTGTTTCCGCACAAACCCTTGATAAGCAGGCACCGCAGGGTTTCGATGTGGAAAATGCTGCTATTTCCCACGGGAAAATTGACACAATTCAATATTCGTCAAAAACTGTTGGAACAACAAGAAAAGCTTTGGTTTACACACCGCCGGGATTCAAAAAAGGTGAAAAATATCCCGTTCTTTATCTGCTACACGGTATTGGCGGGGATGAAAAAGAGTGGTTCAATCAGGGAAAACCCAATATTATTCTGGACAATCTGTATGCCCAGGGAAAACTGCAGCCGATGATTGTCGTACTTCCCAACGGCCGTGCAATGAAGGATGACAGAGCGACAGGAAATATAATGGCTCAGGATAAAGTTGAGGCTTTCGCAACTTTTGAAAAAGATTTACTGAATGACCTGATTCCGTTTGTAGAGAAAAAATATCCGGTTAAAAAAAACAGAACAGACAGAGCGATTGCCGGACTTTCCATGGGTGGCGGACAGACCCTGAATTTCGGACTGGGAAATATCGATAAGTTCGCATGGGTGGGAGCCTTTTCCGCAGCTCCAAATACAAAAGAACCTCAAGTTCTTCTCCCGGATCCATCCAAAGCTAAAGATTTACAACTTCTCTGGATCTCATGCGGAGACCAGGACAGGCTAATGCCTTTCAGTAAAAGAACGAGTGACTATCTTACAGACCATAAAATTCCCCATATTTTTTATGTAGAACCGGGCGGTCACGATTTCAAAGTGTGGAAAAATGATTTGTATCTGTTCTCGCAACTGCTTTTCAAACCTGTCAATCAGGAAGAAGTTAATCGTATTCTGAAGTCACAATAAATACAGGATTAAAGTTTTAAATCCAAATTTCTATGAATATTCGAACAATATCTATAAGTTTCATTGCGCTGACAGGTTTATTTTCGATAGGATCTGCGCAGAATCCAATTATTCAGACCAATTATACTGCAGACCCTGCACCGATGGTCTACAATGACAGGCTGTATGTGTACACCACACACGATGAAGACGATTCCACCTGGTTTACCATGAACGACTGGAAAGTGTATTCCACCAATGATATGGTGAACTGGACAGACCATGGGACAATTCTCTCGTATAAAGATTTCGACTGGGCAAAACGCGATGCCTGGGCTGCACAATGCATAGAAAGAAACGGAAAGTTTTTTTTATACGTTCCGATGTGGTCCAAAACCAATAACAAAGGCGCTATAGGGGTTGCTGTTGGCGACAGTCCGTTGGGCCCTTTTCATGATCCGCTGGGAAAACCTCTTGTTCAGAGCGAATGGGGAGATATTGATCCCACCGTTTTTGTGGATGATGACGGACAGGCTCATATGTATTGGGGAAACCCTAAATTAAAATACGTAAAGCTGAATGAAGATATGATCTCCTATTCCGGGAATATTACAGAAGTTCCCATGACAGAAGAATCATTTGGCAAAAGAGAGGGGAAACCCAATCCGGAAAGACCCACAAAATATGAGGAAGGCCCGTGGCTGTACAAAAGGAAAAACCTGTATTATCTTTTCTGGCCGGGAGGTCCGCTTCCTGAATTCATAGGATATTCTACAGGTAAAACAGCACAGGGACCCTGGAAATATGGAGGAATTGTAATGCCTGCTGAGGGGAAATCATTCACCAATCATCCCGGTGTTATTGATTTCCGGGGGAAAACCTATTTCTTTTATCACAATGGCGCATTGCCGGGCGGAAGCGGTTTTACAAGATCAGTAAGTCTGGAAGAGCTTACATTCAATAAAGACGGTTCCATTTCACCATTTAAAATGACCAGCGGAATTACAAAAGCTATCGCAGCAGTTAATCCTTATTCATTCAATCAGGCAGAAATGATTGCCTGGTCGGAAAATGTAAAATCATATCAGAATAAAGAGGCTGGTGTTTTCATCAAAGCAAAGAAAAATGGGGCTTATACCAGTGTAAAGAATGTTGATTTCCGGAAAAAAGGAGCTGGTTCTTTCTTTGCAAGAGTAGGAACTACCCATAACAGTGACGTCACAATGACTATTCATCTGGATGCTGTGAACGGACCGGTTGCCGCAACGGTAAAGGTTCCGATGACGGGTGGAGATGACCGCTGGGAAACAATAAAAGTTCAGATGGCTGAAAAGATTACCGGCATTCATGATCTGTACTTTGTATTCAATGGAAAAGCCTCAACAGATATTATGTATTTCGATTACTGGACCTTTCTTGAAAATAATTGAGTTATGAGAAAAAAAGTTTTATATGTTTTATTCAGTGTATTCCTGATCAGCAAAAGCTTTGCGCAGGTAGCAGAAATTTCAAGTCCGGACGGTTATCTAAAGCTTCAGGTTTTTTCAGAAGAGGGAAAAGCATCGTATAATGTTATCCTTCAGGGAAAGACAATGCTTGAAAAATCTCCGCTGGGCCTGGTAACCAACGAGTCCGATTTTTCAAAGAATCTGACATTTACTGACAGCCAAAAAGATGTTGTTTCTAAGAAATACACAAACGAAAAAATCAAAAAATCTGAGATTGATTATAAAGCCAATACTTTATCGGTTAATTTCATCAATGCAGACCAACACCAGATAGGCATTGAATTTCAGGTGAGCAACAACAATATTGCTTTCCGTTATAATATTCCATCAATGAAAGAACGGCTGAGTGTTGTGGTACAGTCAGAAACCACAGGGTACAGATTTCCGTCACAAACCACTACTTTTCTTTCACCTATGATGAAGCCGATGACAGGATTTGCCCGTACAGCACCAAGTTATGAAAGCGGCTATAAAGCTGATGCTGAGCTGGGAATGCCATCTGATTACGGATACGTTTTCCCGGGTCTTTTCCATATCGGAAATGAAGGCTGGGTATTACTTTCCGAGACTGGAGTGAATAGTTCGTATTGTGCTTCACACCTTGAAACCACAGCAGAAAAAAGCCTTTACAAAGTAGCATATCCGAGCATTGCTGAAAATAACGGTTTCGGAAGTACCGGAGCAGCCGTTTCTCTTCCCGGAAAAACACCATGGAGAACAATTACAGTGGGGAATTCTTTAAAACCTGTTGTGGAGACCACAATTCCTTTTGATGTGGTAGATCCGATGTATGAGCCGTCACAGGATTATCAGTTCGGGAAATCTACCTGGAGCTGGATTCTGTGGCAGGATAACAGTATGAATTATGATGATCAGGTGAAATTCATAGACCTTGCTGCTGCACTGAAATATCAGTTTATTCTTATAGATGCGCTTTGGGATAAAAATATTGGAAAAGAACGAATGAAAAACCTTATTCAATATGCAAAATCGAAAAACGTGGGAGTATTACTTTGGTATAATTCCAATGGAGCAGCCAATGACGCTCCGATGGGACCGAGAAATAAAATGAGCTCATCCGTTGAACGGAAAAAAGAAATGAAATGGCTGAAAGAGGCAGGCGTAAAAGGACTGAAAGTGGATTTCTTCGGAGGAGATAAACAGGAAACCATGCGTCTTTACGAAGATATTCTGTCGGATGCCAACGATTTTGGACTAACCATTATTTTCCATGGAGCTACTTTACCAAGAGGCTGGGAAGTGATGTACCCGAATTATACCGGAAGCGAAGCCGTTCTAGCCTCAGAAATGCTCTATTTCTCAGAAGATGTACGCAGGCAGGAAGCTTTTTTTGCCACGCTTCATCCTTTCATCAGAAATACAGTGGGAAGCATGGAGTTTGGCGGAACTTTCCTCAACAAATATTTAACAAAATCCAACAGGGATAAAAATAAAAGACATACTACGGACGGCTTTCAGTTGGCTACAGCAGTCCTGTTTCAGAATCCCGTTCAGATGTTTGGCATCATGCCGAATAACCTGACCGATGCTCCGGAATTTCAGCTCAGCTTTATGAAAGAAGTTCCGACACTTTGGGATGAAACATTTTTCATAGACGGCTATCCCGGGAAATATGCCGTGGTTGCGAGAAGACAAGCGGATCAATGGTATGTGGCAGGCGTAAATGCTGAGAAGCAATCCCAAAAACTGAAGATAAAACTTCCGATGTTCGCCGGGAAAAACTTGAAGCTTATCAATGATGATGCAAAAGGAAACACATCAGAGAAAGAAGTAAAAGTGAATACAAAAGGGGATTTTACGATTGAAATTCAGCCGAACGGAGGATTTGTACTAAGAAATTAAAGATTGATAACGAAAAACAGGAAAAATGCGCTTCAAAAACATATATATCTTTATCATTTCGGGATTTTTGGTTTCCTGCTCTTCCTCACAGAGTCTGGAAAAGCAGTTTTCCAAAGATCGGTGGCTTACCACCTGGGCAACGGCTCCCCAATTGGTGGAACCCAAAAACCTTCCTCCGGAACCGGGGCTTTCGGGGAACACCCTGCGTCAGATTGTTCGTGTATCTGTGGGTGGAAAAAAATTGCGGTTACGTTTCTCCAACAAATATTCCATGGATAGCCTGGAGGTAAAAGCGGTTTCCATTGCTGTGCCGTCCGATAGCAGCAATGTGGATGCAGCTACCATCAGATCATTAACGTTTGAGAAGAAAAACAGTTTTAAAATTGCTCCCGGATCTGATATTTATTCTGATGAAGTGAACTTTAACCTGAAGGCTAATTCGCTGCTGGCCATTACCATTTCCTATGGAAAAGTAACCCAATCTGTCACCGGGCATCCGGGTTCACGAACAACCTCTTTTATTGTTAAAGGTGTGCAAGCGAGTGCTGCTATATTTAAAAATCCTGTAAAAACAGATCATTGGTATTCGCTTTTTAACATTGATGTAAAGACAGGTGAACCCTCGTATGCGGTCGCTATTATGGGAAATTCCATTACCGACGGAAGAGGATCGGGAACCAATAAACAGAATCGCTGGCCGGATATTTTTTCGCAGCGGTTACTGGCAAATCCTTCTACCAGGAATATAAGTGTTCTTAATTTCGGGATTGGTGGGAATTGTGTAGTGCGTGGCGGTTTAGGTCCTACAGCATTAGACCGTTTCGATTATAACATCCTCAATCAGCAGGGCGTAAAATGGCTGATCATTCTGGAAGGAGTGAATGATCTGGGAGGAACAAGAGATCCTGATGACGCTTCCAAAAGAACAGAAGAACTGATTGCTGCTTACCAGGTGATGATTGATAAGGCACATGCTAACGGAATCAAAGTGTACGGAGCAACGATTCTTCCTTTTGCAAAGTCGTTCTACGACAAACCTTTCCGTATCGAGGCCTGGAAAAAAGTAAATGACTGGATCAGGAACAGCGGGAAGTTTGATGCCGTCATAGATTTTGCCAAACACATGCAAAGTGAAAATCCGGAAGTCATCTTAAACGATATGCACGATCATGATTTTCTTCATCCCAATGAGGCCGGCTACAGGAGAATGGGAGAATTTGTGGATCTGAACTTATTTAAAAATTAAAATCAAAAAGATATAGTATGAATTTTACAAAAAACATTTCGCTGTTTCTTACGTTGTTGTTTATATTTTTTGTAAAAGCAACCGAACCATTTATTTCTTTTGCTAAGACAGAAAATTCGATGGTATTGAAAGAGCGCAATTCAGGTTTGATGCTTTTTTCAGACAGTGATTCGGATAAAGGAATTCTGCGTGCCGTTGCGAACCTTCAATCTGATTTTCAAAAAGTAACCGGTGTTCAGCCTCATCTTATTTTCCAAAACTCTGGCTTGAACGGAATGATCATCATTATTGGTGAAGCAGGTAAAAGCAAGACCATTGATAATTTAATTCGTCAAAAAAAGCTGGATGGAAAAGCATTAACAGGGAAAAGGGAAAAATATATCATTCAGAATGTCAGTAATCCATTTCCGGGCGTTTCTGAAGCCATTGTGATTGCAGGAAGTGATAAAAGAGGAACGATTTACGGGATTTATGAAATGTCTCAGCAGATAGGTGTTTCACCATGGTATTATTGGGCTGACGTTCCGGTTGAGAAAAAAGATAATGTATACTTTAAAAAAGGAATATATACTGATGGTGAGCCTGCTGTAGAGTATCGCGGTATTTTCCTTAACGATGAAGAACCTTCATTGGGAGGCTGGGCCAGAGCAACATTTGGTGGAGTAAACAGTAAGTTTTATGAGAATGTTTTTGAGCTGATCCTGCGCCTTAAGGGAAACTATATCTGGCCGGCAATGTGGGGGAAGGCATTCTATGACGATGATCCTCTGAGCGGACCGTTAGCCAATGAAATGGGTATTGTCATGGGAACTTCCCACCATGAGCCTATGGCTTTGGCACAAACCGACTGGCACAGGTATATCAAAAAAAATAACCTCCCTAATGTCTGGGATTATGCTAAGAATGCGGAAGTTTTACAGAAATTCTGGAAATCTGGACTCGAGAGAAGCAAAAACTGGGAAAAACTCGTAACAGTAGGAATGCGGGGTGATGGTGACGAAGCAATGGGAGAGGGAACCAATATTGCCCTGCTCGAGAAAATTGTAAAAGATCAGCGTAAAATCATCGCAGATGTTACCGGAAAGAAAGCGGAGAAAACACCTCAGGTCTGGGCATTGTATAAAGAAGTTCAGGACTATTATGATAAAGGAATGCGGGTTCCGGATGATGTGATCCTGCTGTTCTGTGATGATAACTGGGGAAATGTAAGAAAGCTTCCGGACCTTTCAAAGCCTTTGCATAAAGGAGGCTATGGAATCTATTACCACTTTGATTATGTAGGCGGACCAAGAAACTCCAAATGGATCAACATAAGCCCCATCCAGAGAGTCTGGGAACAGATGAACCTTTCCTATGCACACAAAGTAGATAAACTTTGGGTCGTGAATGTAGGAGATTTAAAACCTATGGAGTTTCCGATCAGTTTTTTCCTGGAAATGGCCTGGAATCCGAAGCAGTTTAATGCTAAAAACCTTTTGGAATATACTGAGAAATGGGCTGCTCAGCAGTTTGATGCAAAACACGCTACGGAAATTGCGAGGATGATTAATCTGTATGCCAAATACAACAGAAGAGTAACTCCTGAAACGCTTGACAGCAAAACGTACAGCCTAGAGAATTACCATGAATTTGAAACGGTCTTAAATGATTACAGAGCATTGGCCGTAGAAGCTTTACGGTTAAAAGAGCAGATTCCGGCTGAGTACCAGGATGCATATTATCAGTTGGTTTTGTATCCGATTGATGCATGCAGTAATTTATACGAAATGTATTATGCGGTGGCAAAAAACAGGGAACTGGCAGCGAAAAAAGATCCGGAAGCCAATTTTTACGCAGATAAAGTGAAGGCATGTTTTGAAAGAAATGCTTATCTGGATAATCAATACAATAATGTGATTGCCGGCGGAAAATGGAAGCATATGATGGATCAGATGAGGATAGGATATAAAAGCTGGGCAGACGGAAAAGAAAATATAATGCCTGAAGTTACCTATATTTCTGAATCCGAGGTTCCCAAAGAAAAAATATTTCAGGAAAAAAACGGCTACGTTTCCATTGAAGCAGAAAATTTTGCAAGAATGAGCAATTCTGACCGAATCCATTGGGAAGTGATTCCTGATTTTGGAAAAACAAAGTCGGGAGTGACAACCTTTCCGCAGAATGCCTATCCAAAAGCTGATGAAAATATCTGGCTGGAATATGATATCAATTTTGAATCAAAAGGGGAGTTTGAAGTCCAGTTATTATTAGCTCCGACTTTAAATTTTAATCATAATAAAGGATTGCGTTATGAGATTTCTTTTGACAACGAAACTCCGCAAATTGTCAACTTCAACGGCCATTACAAAGGAGAATTGGGAAGATGGCAGTCCGAACATATTATTAAATCTGCTACAAAACATTCGGTTCAGCAGGCTGGAAAACACACGTTACGCTTCAGAGTGCTCGAACCCGGCATTGTCCTTGAAAAACTCCTGATCAACACCGGAGGATTAATACCCTCTTACCTGGGAGCTCCTGAAAGCGAAATGCTTCACTAAATGACCAAATACTGATCACAAACAACATTTTAATTATGAAACACTAATCTTAATTCACATTCCAATCTGAAATACAGTTCCCTCACAGAGAATGAAGAGAAAGAACAGCGAATGATTTTGTAAGCAACTTTATTTAACAGATCGCTGCCTGATATCATTCAGGGTATTTTCCTGACGGTTTTTGAAAATGAACCGTCTTGATGGGGAATCTATTGCCCTTACATTAATTGTCTTCAATCAAAATCACAAATATCTAAAACTAAACCATTATGAAAAAACTTTTAAATCTTCTCAGCATTCATTCTATATGTTTGTTTTTCAGCTGTCTGGCGTATGGGCAGCTTACAACTGTAAAAATTGATAAGAACACATCTTATCAGAAAATAAAAGGGTTCGGAGGATTTGTCTGCAGTCCCCAGTTTGCCTATAATCATATGTCTACATCAGAGATTCAGACACTTTGGGGAGCTTCGAGTGAAGGCGGATATAATATTATGAGATTGTATATTCCCGAGAACAGTAACAACTGGAGTTCTGTACTGGCTACAGCACAGCTTGCCAAATCTATGGGACTTACCATTTTTGCCTCGCCCTGGACCATGCCCGCAGCCTGGAAAACCAATAACCATGTCAATGCAGTGTATACTGACGCCAATGGGGTACAGCAGATCGGATATTTAAAGCCGGAAAATTATCAGGATTATGCCCTTTATCTCAACAGCTTTGTAACCTATCTTCAGAACAACGGAGTAGAGCTTGATTATATCTCCATTCAGAATGAACCGGATGAAATGGCTCAGTATCAGGGATGTATCTGGACTCCTGCACAAATTACCACTTTCATCAAGAACTATGGGCAGCTCATCAATTGTAAAGTGATTGCCCCAGAAAGTGTGGGATTTACGGATAATTTTGCCAGTGCTTTGCTGGATCCTTCGGCAATGGCTAATTTTGAAGTGTATGGAGGGCATCAATACGGGCTTATGCAGTCTACCTACAAACAATTCCAGAATTATAATAAAGAAATCTGGCAGACAGAATACCTGATCAACTGGAATTCTTCATCCACCCAGCCGGCCCGTGACTTCAGCTGGAATACAGATGCTTTTACTTTTGCCAGCAGCGTCAACAATGCATTACTGGGAAATATCAATGCCTGGATTCATTACTCTGCCAAAAGGTATTACGGGTTAATGGGTGACGGAACTTATGGAACCACCGCAGGCCTAATGACCAAAAGAGGCTATATTCTTTCACATTATGCCAAGTACACAACAGGAAAGACGAGAATAGAAGCCAAATGGGATGACAAAACCGGAGTTTTACAAGGCTCTTCATATATTTCGCAGGACGGCAATCAGGTTGTTCTTATGGTCATTAATCCTTCTCAGAACTCCTATAGTTTGAAGGTTGATCTGCCTTTTTACACGACTTCGGGAACAAAAATCCTGACCAATACGCAATCCAATATGGTGAGCACACCTATCACTATGAGTACGGCAACATTCCGTCCTACTGCTGATATCAGTCCCTCCAGTGTTATGACTTTCGTTTTTAATAAAAGCGGCGACAGGCCTGCTTCTCTCATGACAGGCGGTGATATCCATTATAATAAAATTGAAGCCCAGACTGCTACCAGTACAGCTTTTGGTACGGGATTCAATATCAGCAATACAACGGTGACGTTCTCTAATCCAAGCCCTCTTATCAGTAATAATATGACTGCGGCTAACGGATATCTTCAGCTTAATGACAGGTACAATAAGCTGATCCTGCATGTAAATAGCTATACAACGGCGGGACAAAGTTACTCAGACAATACGACTTTATACTATATCAACAGCCAGGGAGTAACGAAATCATATAATTACGGCAAGATTAATTTTCCGCAGGGAGGAAACTTCGATATCACATTAGATATTTCAAGACAGGTGCTTACAGACGGATGCAAAGGAATTTTAGGATTGAGAAATTCCAATTACAGTTCTGTGCTTACGCTTAATCTGGGCGATGTTTATTTCAATGTGGGTAATGAAATTGCCTCAAAATTAGGAGGAACCTATTCCGCAAGCGATAGCTATCTGATGGATGCCCTGGAAAATGGCTACTACACTTCTGTAGACTTCAGAAATGCTGCAGGAGTTACTTCTTCCAATAACTGGCAGCCTATGAGTGCCAACTCTAACAGCATTTATTATGTGAATTCAAACGTAAGTTCATCTGCCAATAATGTGATCTCTGGTACTACATGCTCAAATCTTGTCCTTTCCGGTCAGGGTATGGATTTTCAGGTGCCGTTTAACTTCACAGCCAATACAGCTTCTTACAGCCGTATATTTAATGGTTATGACGTCCTGATCTTACCATTCCAGGCTAATATACCTTCCGGAGTTACTGCTTATACGATGTCACCTGGAGCAAGCAATATCGGCTGTACCCCAATTTCCAACGGAATTATACCCGCAAATACTCCGGTAATCATCAATGCGACAGGAAATATTACTTTCAATGGTTCAGGAAATGTTTCTACCCCGAAAGCTATCACGGTCAACCAGATGAACGGAGTTTACCAGAGCATCAAAGTTCCGGCCAATGCTTATGTGCTGAAAACAGAAAACGGAGTAACAGGCTTCTATAAAATAACTGCCGGAAGTGAGCCTGCAATAGGATCTTTCAAAGCTTATCTTACAGAAGAAAATGCTTATTCAGCCAATGTTCTTCCTTTAAATTTCGGATCGTTAAGTGCCAGAAACATTTCTGCTGAAGCTAAAAAAGAGGGAATAAAAATATATCCTAATCCGGTAAAAGCAGATCTTTTCATTGATTCTGATTTGTCAGAAGCAGCTGCCACTATTTTTGATGCTAGAGGAAGTGTTATCAGAACCGGGTTGAAAATAAATTCAGGGAAAAACCAAATTAATGTGGGGAATTTCCCGGCTGGTATTTACTTTATTGAGGTTGCTCAAAAAAATAATATTGTGGTAAAACAAAAATTTATCAAAGAGTAAATTGAGTCCAAAGCCACCTTGAGCACTGCTTATGGTGGCTTTATTTCTACAATTTGGTAGATGAAAACCAAAAGTAAGTAGGATTTACTATTAATTTAAGTGTATTATTTACATTTATTTAAAATAGAACGTTATATTTGTTTTTCATTGCATTGTTGCTGAATAATACTGGCAATTTGTATAAAATAAGAATGAAAACATAATTATCCGTAAAAATCTGTAAAATAAGTGGTTGAAATGATTAATCACAAAATCAACAACCATTTTTCGGACTTTGCTAACCCCATTCTTATAAAGAAATATGCACAGTCATCAGTGAAAATCCGTGAAATCTGTGGTTAGAAAATCATTAATTACAGAATCCACAAAGTCTTAGGACTATATTGAAACCATATACCTATGAAAAGAATTGTAATAATCCTATGTGCAACCCTTGCAGCACCTTTATTTTTTGCCCAGAGCCATTATAAATACCCATTCAGAAACCCGGATCTTCCGGTTAATGAAAGAATAGAGAACCTTCTTACTTTACTGACAACAGAAGAAAAGATAGGAATGATGATGGATAATTCCCAGGCAGTTCCCCGTTTGGAAATTCCAGCCTACGGATGGTGGAATGAAGCACTTCACGGAGTGGCCAGAGCAGGAACAGCTACTGTTTTCCCTCAGGCGATCGGGATGGCAGCCACATGGGATGTTCCGGAGCATTTTAAAACCTTTGAAATGATCTCTGATGAAGCACGGGCAAAATACAACAGATCTTTTGATGAAGCTCTGAAAACAGGGCGGTACGAAGGACTGACCTTTTGGACCCCCAATATCAATATCTTTCGTGATCCAAGATGGGGAAGAGGCCAGGAAACCTATGGTGAAGACCCTTATCTGACCTCTGTTCTGGGCGTTGCAGCAGTAAAAGGCCTGCAGGGAAACGACTCAAAATATTTTAAGACCCATGCTTGCGCCAAACATTTTGCGGTGCACAGCGGACCGGAATGGAACCGCCATTCCTATAACGCAGAAATTTCAAAAAGAGATTTGTATGAAACGTATCTTCCCGCTTTCAAAGCGTTGGTTCAGGAAGGGAATGTAAGAGAAGTAATGTGTGCCTACAATGCTTTTGATGGCCAACCATGCTGTGCCAATAATACTTTACTTACTGAAATTCTCCGTGGAAAATGGAAGTATGACGGAATGGTAGTCTCAGACTGCTGGGCACTGGCCGATTTCTTTCAGAAAAAATACCACGGCACTCATCCTGACGAAAAAACAACCGCAGCAGATGCCCTGATACATTCCACGGATCTGGAATGCGGAGATACCTATAACAATCTGAATAAATCTCTGGCAAGCGGACTGATTACCGAAAAGGATATTGATGCGTCGATGCGCAGAATCCTGAAAGGTTGGTTTGAATTAGGAATGCTTGATCCGAGATCTTCCGTTCATTGGAATACAATTCCTTATTCTGTAGTCGATTCTGAAGACCATAAAAGACAGGCACTGAAAATGGCACAAAAATCAATTGTGCTGATGAAAAACGAAAACAATGTTCTGCCCCTTAGTAGAAACATTAAAAAAATTGCCGTTGTAGGACCAAATGCCAATGACGGGTTGATGCAACTGGGAAACTATAACGGAACCCCTTCTTCCATTGTAACGATTTTAGACGGAATCAAAACCAAATTCCCGAATACTGAAATTATCTACGAAAAAGGATGCGAAGTAACAGATCCTTCTTCCAGAACGTCATTATACCAGAATTTTATCAGTCAGAAAAACGGCGCAAAAGGAATGAAAGTAGAGTTTTTCAATAACAATGAATTCAAAGGCCAGCCAGCAAATACTTCTGTAAATTCCACCGCCATCAGCTACAACAGCTTTGGAGGAACCCAGCTTGCACCCAATGTAGGAAGAGAAAATACCTCAGCCATCATTTCAGGGATTTTTAAAAGTACCTATACAGGAGAGGTTGTGTTTTCTGCTTCCACTTCCGATGTCTATACCCTTTTCGTGGACGGAAAAGAAATTGCCACAAGAAAAGGACCTGATGCAAGACATCCTTCAGAGTTTCCTGTAAAAATGGAGAAAGGAAAAGAATACCAGATAGAACTGCGTCATACACAAAAAGGAAAATATGTAAGCATCAGCTTTGAAGTCTACAGAAAAGACCCTGTTAATTTTGCTTCGGTGAGGGAAAAGGTGAAAAGTGCAGACGTCATTGTCTTTGCAGGCGGACTTTCTCCAAGTCTGGAAGGTGAAGAAATGATGGTGAATGCAGAAGGCTTCAAAGGAGGTGACAAAACTTCGATTGCCCTTCCTAAAGTCCAGAGGGACCTGTTGGCGGAGCTTAGAAAAACCGGAAAACCTGTTGTTTTTGTTCTTTGTACCGGAAGTGCTCTGGGATTGGAACAGGATGAGAAAAATTATGATGCCCTGTTGAACGCCTGGTATAGCGGACAGTCCGGAGGAACTGCAGTGGCAGATGTTTTGGCAGGAGATTATAACCCTTCCGGAAAATTACCCATTACCTTTTACAAAAACCTTGAACAGCTGGATAACGCTCTTTCAAAGACAAGCAAGCACCAGGGATTTGAGAATTATGATATGCAGGGAAGAACCTACCGTTATATGACGGAAAAACCTCTTTATCCGTTCGGACATGGGCTGAGTTATTCAAAATTTGTTTACGGAGATTCAAAACTGAGCAAAAATACGATCAGTACCAACGAAAATGTGACGATCACAATTCCAGTAACCAATGTTTCAGAAAGGGATGGAGAAGAAGTCGTTCAGGTCTATATCAAAAGAAATAATGATGCCCAGGCACCGGTAAAAACATTAAGGGCTTTTGAGAGGACTTTAATCAAATCTAAAGAAATAAAAAATATTCAGCTAACCCTCTCCAAAGAGTCATTTGCCTTCTATGATGAAAAAGCAGATGATCTGGTTTCAAAACCCGGCGAGTATACCATTTTTTACGGCGGAACTTCTGATGATGCAGGGTTGAAAAGTATTCCGTTAACAGTAAAATAAAAATTGATTCGGAACAATTGAAACCATTGCAAGCCTACAGTAGCTTTCAAAAATATATAACCTATGACAACAAAAAATAAAATATTTTCCATCGCGATTTCCCTTAGTGCTGCTTTTTTTTCGGCTCAGAATAATACGGTCCGTACTTTTAATCTGGATCTGAAAGAAACTCCGGCACCTGTTAAAATACAACCCACCATGTACGGGATTTTTTTTGAAGACATTAATTTTGCAGCTGATGGTGGATTGTATGCGGAACTGATTAAAAACCGCAGCTTTGAATTTGACGAACCTTTCACAGGATGGAAACAGCCCAACACAAAAACACTTTCTCCTAACCTGGATTCCGGGTTTCTGACCATTTATTCTGACCCTGCCAAAACCAATAAAAATTACGCAAGAATTACTGTTCTGAACGATAAAAATTATATTCTCGAAAATGAAGGATTCAGAGGAATAGGTATTCATCAGGGTGAAAATTATGATTTCAGTTTTGATCTCGAGAATGTTTCAGGAAATATAGCTGCGGTAAATGCAAGTCTTGTTGATGAAAATGGAAAGGAAATTTCTTCAGTTTCTACACTCATAAAAGGAAAGGGATGGCAGAAGTATACAGCCGTTTTCAAATCACCACAAACTGTAGAAAAAGCAAAACTGCGGATTACATTTACCGGAAATGGCATCGTGAACATGGATATGATCTCCCTCTTCCCGCAGGACACCTGGAAAGGCAGAAAAGGAGGTTTACGAAAAGACCTCGTTCAGAAACTATATGATCTGCATCCCGGATTTTTGAGATTTCCTGGAGGCTGTATTGTAGAAGGAAGAACTTTGGCAGAACGCTATCAGTGGAAAAAAACAATAGGAAATATAGCAGACCGTGAATACCTTATCAATAAATGGAGTACAGGATTTCCGCACAGGCTTACACCGGATTACGGGCAGTCTTTCGGGTTAGGATTTTATGAATATTTCCAGCTTTCCGAAGATCTGGCTGCAGAACCTGTTCCTATTCTGAGCTGCGGAATGGCATGCCAGTTCAATACCGCAGAGCTGGTGAAAATGGAAGACCTTGATCCTTATATTCAGGATGCCCTTGACCTGATTGAATTTGCCAACGGAGATTCCGGCACAAAATGGGGGAGAATCCGTACTGAAATGGGGCATCCAAAGCCTTTTAATTTAAAATTTATCGGAGTGGGAAATGAACAGTGGGGAGCGGATTATATCGAACGCTATAAAGTATTTGAAAAAGCCATTCACACAAAATATCCTGACATAAAGATCATTTCCGGAAGCGGACCGTCACCTGACGGCGAGTTCTTTGAATATGGCTGGAAAGAACTGAAGCAGCTTAATGCACAGATTGTTGATGAACACTATTACAACTCTCCCGAATGGTTTATGAAAAATGCAGGCAGATACGATCAGTATGACCGTTCCGGGCCAAAAGTTTTTGCCGGGGAATATGCAGCCCAGTCTGTAGGCGTGGTAAAGCCTGATAATAAAAATAACTGGCTGACGGCCCTTTCAGAAGCCGCTTTTATGACCGGTCTTGAAAGAAATGCAGATGTGGTTTATATGACTTCCTACGCACCGCTTTTTGCCCATGCTGACGGCTGGCAGTGGACGCCCGATCTCATCTGGTTCAATAATCTGAAATCCTACGCGACCCCGAATTATTATGTTCAGAAATTATTTTCCAACAATAAAGGAACGGATGTATTAAAAATAGAACATAACGGAAAAGCAGTATCCGGGCAGGAAAAATTATACGCTACAGCAGTGAAGGACACGAAAACTCATGAGATTATTATAAAAATAGTCAATACTGATACTCAGGCTAAAACGGTAAATATCAAACCAGGAACTTTGAAAACAGGTAAAAAAATAACCAAAATCCTTCTATCCGCACCACAGCTTACTACTGAAAATAGTTTCGATGCTGAACCAGTGAAACCCAAAGAAGAGATTTCTGAAGCTAAAAAAGGTGAAATTTCAACAGAAATTCCCGCCAATTCTTTGTCTGTTTTAAAGGTAAAAACAATTTAATGAACTGTTTTATAGTATGTTATAAAAAATAAGTGTGTTTTTTACATTTATTTAAAATAGAATCTTATATTTGTTTTTATCTCATCAGGAGAATTTAAAATCTCAATAATCAAAAACGTTTCACCACCATGAAAAAATATGTTATCGGGCTGGACTACGGTACAGATTCCGTACGGGCGGTCCTTATTGATACTGAAAACGGTTCCGAAATAACTTCTTCAGTCAGCTACTACCAGAGATGGAAGGAAGGCCGATTTTGTAATCCCTCAGCCAACAGTTTCAGACAGCATCCTTCAGATCATATTGAAGGTCTGGAAAAAACTATTTCAGAAGTTGTAAGAGAAAGCGGAATACCGGCAGAGCAGATCGTAAGTATTTGTATTGATACTACAGGCTCTTCACCGTTACCAGTAACAAGCGACGGAATTGCCTTGGCACTGGTTCCGGGATTTGAGGAAAACCCCAATGCCATGATGATTTTATGGAAAGACCATACCGCTATCCGCGAAGCTGAAGAAATCAATACCCTTGCAAGAACCTGGGGTGGGGAAGATTATACAAAATATGAAGGCGGTATTTATTCTTCAGAATGGTTCTGGGCCAAGATACTGCACATCAGTAGAGTGGATGCAGGGGTAAAAAATGCTGCTTATAGCTGGATGGAGCACTGTGATTATCTGACTTTCCTTTTATCAGATCATAAAGACCTGGCTACCTTTAAAAGAAGCCGTTGTGCAGCTGGCCACAAAGCCATGTGGCATGAGTCATGGGATGGTCTGCCTTCCGAAGAATTCCTCAACAGGCTTGATCCTTCTCTGGGAGCGCTCAGAGGAAGATTATACAAGGAAACCTATACTTCAGATGAAATTGCCGGCTACCTGAATGAAGAATGGGCCGCAAAAACCGGTCTTACCACCAAAACCATTATTACTGTAGGAACTTTTGATGCCCATTCAGGCGCAGTAGGAGCTAGGGTGGAAGAAAATACCCTGATCAGGATCATGGGAACTTCTACCTGCGATATTATGGTGGCCTCACAGGAAGCTATCGGAGATACAACCGTAAAAGGAATCTGCGGACAGGTTGACGGCTCCGTAATTCCGGGACTGATAGGGCTTGAAGCAGGACAGTCAGCCTTTGGAGATGTGCTGGCATGGTATAAAGATATCCTGATGTGGCCGGTTCACCAGGTGATGATACATTCCGAAAATATTTCAGAGGAGCAGAAAACAAAGCTCGCTGAAGAAATGGAGGCCGGACTTATCAGAAAATTGACCCTTGAAGCAGAAAAAATTCCTCTCTCAGATGCTGTTCCGATTGCATTGGACTGGGTAAACGGAAGAAGAACACCGGATGCAGACCAGGAACTTAAAGCAGCGATCAGCCAGCTTTCTTTGGGAACAAAAGCTCCCCATATTTTTAAAGCTTTAGTCAATGCTATTTGTTTCGGAGCTAAAAAGATCGTTGACCGTTTTGAAGACGAAGGGGTGAAAATCAATAAAGTGATCGGAATCGGTGGAGTAGCAAGGAAATCGCCATTTATCATGCAGACTCTCGCTAATGTTCTGGATATGCCGATTGTTGTTGCCGCTTCAGACCAGACTCCTGCTCTGGGTGCTGCTGTTTATGCGGCCGTGTCAGCAGGAATTTATCCGACCGTTCAGGAAGCCAGTATGAAAATGGGCTCCGGATTTGAAGCGGAATACCAGCCGAAAGCCGAAGAAGTACAGTACTACAGAGAACTAATGCAGCAATACCAGAAGCTTGCTGATTTTGTAGAATATAATACCAAACTGAAAAACAACAGGAAAGAACTTCAGAACTCCTGATTCTCGAATATTAACCTTTTGAATGACACTCAAATGAATACCTATAAAGAACTCCAAAGAGAATGTTACGAAGCGAATATGCAGCTGGATGCCCTGAAGCTGGTGGTCTATACCTTTGGAAATGTAAGTGCTGTGGACCGTGATAAAGGGATTTTTGCCATTAAACCAAGCGGTGTCCCTTATGATATTTTAAAGCCGGAAGATATGGTGATTTTAGATTTTGATGCCAATGTCATTGAAGGCAGGCTCAGACCTTCTTCCGATACCAAGACCCATGCTTACCTGTACAAAAACTGGGAAAACATCGGTGGAATTTCCCACACTCATGCGATCTATTCCGTGGCGTGGGCACAGGCACAAATGGATATTCCTGTTTTCGGGACCACCCATGCAGACCATTTAACAACAGATATTCCCTGCGCTCCACCTATGCGGGATGAGCTGATCGAAGGAAACTACGAATACAACACAGGAATACAGATTCTGGAATGCTTTAAAGAAAAACAGCTCTCTCCGGAAGAAGTGGAAATGGTTCTTATCGGCAATCACGGTCCGTTTACCTGGGGAAAAAATGCTGAGAAAGCGGTCTACAACAGCAAAGTGCTGGAAACCATTGCCGAAATGGCGTACCTCACCAGGCAGATCAATCCTGATGCAGAACGTCTGAAAGACTCACTCATCAAAAAACATTATGAACGTAAACACGGCAAGAATGCTTATTACGGACAGGAATTTAAACACTAAACATTTCAAGATAAACAACTATTAACGATCAACAAAACTATGTTAACACCTCTCAATACCAAAGAAGTCTGGTTCATCACAGGAAGTCAGCATTTATACGGACCAGAAACACTGGCACAGGTAGCAGAACACTCACAGAAAATTGTGGCAGAACTTGAAAAATCTTCTTTCATCCCGGTAAAAGTTATTGTAAAGCCAACGGTAAAAACTACCGAAGAGATATTTGAAACCATTGCAGCAGCCAATCATGCAGAAAACTGTATAGGAGTAATTACGTGGATGCATACTTTTTCACCCGCTAAAATGTGGATCAGAGGGCTAAAAATTTTACAGAAGCCTCTTCTGCATCTGCATACCCAATTCAACAGAGATATTCCGTGGTCTACCATGGATATGGATTTTATGAATCTTAACCAGGCTGCTCACGGAGACCGTGAATTTGGTTTTATGGTGAGCAGACTCAGAAAAAACAGAAAAGTAGTGGTAGGGCACTGGTCAGAAGAAAGAGTTCAGAAGCAAATTGGTGACTGGAGCCGTGTTGCTGCAGGCTGGGACGACTGGCAGGGCGCTAAATTTGCACGTTTCGGAGATAATATGCGGTTTGTTGCCGTTACAGATGGAGATAAAGTGGAAGCTGAAACCCAGTTCGGCTTTTCAGTGAATACCTGGGGAATCGGTGATCTTGTAGGCGTTATCAATTCTGTAAGTGAGGGAGAAATAAAAAGCCTGATGGAAGAATATGAATCTTCTTATCACATGGCAGCATCTCTTTTGGAGGGAGGAGCCAACAGAAGTTCGCTGCACACCGCTGCAAAAATTGAATTAGGACTTGAGAAGTTTTTAAAAGACGGTGGATTTAAAGGATTCTCTGATACTTTTGAAGACCTTCACGGGCTGGAGCAGCTGCCGGGAATTGCCGTACAGAGACTGATGCAGAAAGGATACGGATTTGCAGGCGAAGGAGACTGGAAAACCGCAGCGCTCGTACGTGCCATGAAAACAATGGGGCAGGGCCTTGAAGGTGGAAATGCCTTTATGGAAGATTATACCTATCATTTAGACCCTTCCAATCCTTCCATTTTAGGCTCCCATATGCTGGAAGTAGATCCTGTGCTGGCAGCCGGGAAACCTTCATGTGAGATCCATCCGCTGGGAATCGGAGGAAAAGCAGATCCCGTTCGTCTTGTTTTTAACTCCAGAGGAAATATTGATTCTCTTAATGCTGCCCTGATGGACTTTGGAAACCATTTCAGACTGCTGATCAACAAGACCAGAGCATTGGAAATTACAGAAGAGCTGCCAAAACTTCCGGTAGCAAGGGTTTTATGGAAACCTCTGCCTGATTTATATACGGCTGCAGAAGCCTGGATACTGGCAGGAGGGGCACACCATACATGTTACAGTGAAAATATTTCGGCAGAACAGCTGGAAGATTTTGCTGAGATAGCAGGAATTGAATCATTAGTTATTGATGAAGATACCAGAATGCGTGATTTCAAAAATACACTTCGTTGGAATGAAATGTATTATCGTTAATTAATTGTAAAAAATATGTAAATAATTATGAAAAAAACAACATATAACGGCATTTTTATTTTATTATTTTTAATTATTTTCGGCTGCAGAAAAGAAAATAACAAACAGAATATTTCAGGAAAAATGGAGAATGTTCAAACTTCAGACTATGGAGTGACGCCCAAAGGCGATTCTATTAAAAAATACACATTAAGCAATAAAAACGGGATGAAAGTTGAAGTCATCAACTTCGGCGGGATTATCACTTCTTTAACTGCTCCTGATAAGAACGGGAAATATGAAGATGTGGTTCTGGGTTTTACAAAACCTGAAGGATATTTTGATGGAAACCCTTATTATTTTGGGGCTTTGATCGGAAGATATGGCAATAGGATTGCTAATGCAAAATTCTCGCTGGAAGGTAAAGCATACGAAATTGATAAAAATGATGGTCCCAACAGCCTTCACGGAGGAAAGGAGGGATTTCATACCAGATTCTGGAATATTGAGGTAGTAAAAGATGCAAAATTTCCGACATTGAAATTATCCTATACCAGTGCAGACGGTGAGGAAGGATATCCGGGGAAATTAACAACAACTGTTTTTTACACGCTTACAGACGACAATGCCTTGGAAATTTCGTATGAAGCTGAAACAGATAAGACTACTGTAGTGAATCTTACCCAGCATTCTTATTTTAACCTGTCAGGAAATTTTACTAAAATGATTACTGATCATGAATTACAAATTAATGCAGACCATTTTCTTCCGGTAAATGAAACATTGATTCCTACCGGTGAGCAGAAAGCAGTAAAAGGAACTCCTTTTGATTTTACGATTTCAAAGCCTATCGGAAAAGATATCAGTGCAGACGATGATCAGCTGAAAAAAGGAAAAGGATATGACCATAACTGGATTTTGAATGGAAAAGGTTTGAGAAGTATCGCCAAAGTGTATCACCAGGGAACAGGAAGATTAATGGAAGTCTTCACAGATGAACCCGGTGTGCAGTTTTATTCCGGAAATTTTCTTGACGGAAAGTTTGATACCAAAACCGGAGGTAAAAATGAATTCAGAACAGGATTTTGCTTAGAGACACAACACTTCCCGGATTCACCGAATCAGCTTTCTTTCCCTTCCACAGAACTGAAGCCCGGACAGAAATACCACTCGAAAACCATCTATAAATTCTCCGTAAAAAAGTAAACTATGGGAAAATTAGCAACTATTGATATCATCATATTCCTGATCTATTTTGTAGTGGTAGCTTCTTACGGATTATGGATCTATAAAAAGAAAAAGTCTGAATCTACAGGAAGTAAGGATTATTTCCTTGCGGAAGGATCTTTGACCTGGTGGGCGATCGGAGCCAGCTTAATTGCCTCCAATATTTCCGCTGAGCAGTTTATTGGAATGAGCGGTGAAGGTTTCTTTGTCGGAATTGCTGTTGCCGCTTACGAATGGATTGCTGCCGTTGCACTGATCATTATCGCAGTCTGGTTTATTCCGATCTATCTTAAAAATAAGATTTATACCATGCCCCAGTTTCTGGAAAGAAGGTATAACAAATCTGTTTCGCTCATCATGGCAGTATTCTGGCTGTTTCTGTATGTTATCGTGAATCTTACTTCCATTCTTTACCTTGGAGCTCTTGCCATTGATACTTTATTAGGAGGAGAACATCTTCACGGTATTATGATCGCTCTTTTGCTTATGGCCCTTCTGATCGGTCTCGGAGGAATGAAAGTAATTGGATATACAGACGTTATACAGGTGGCAGTCCTTATTATCGGAGGTTTTGCAACAGTTTATATGGCATTGCAGATTGTGGACCAGAGAATCAACGGAGCGGCTGTAGGAAATGCGCTGGCAGGATTCAATACCCTGATCAATGAGGCTCCGCAGCACTTTAAGCTGATTCTTCAAAAACCAACAACTACGACTACTACTTTGGCAATGCCTCAGAACCTTGAGGTACAGAAATATGTGGTGTTACCGGGTCTGGCCATGTATTTTGCCGGGCAGTGGATTGTTAACCTGAACTATTGGGGATGCAATCAATATATTACACAGAGAGCTTTGGGAGCAGATCTCAAAACGGCAAGAACAGGAATTTTATTTGCTGGTTTCCTGAAATTATTCATGCCTGTAATTGTTATGCTTCCGGGAATCGCTGCTTACGTTTTATATTCCAAAGGACACCTTCCGGGATTCAACGGAGTGAAAGACGGGGCATACTCTGCAATATTGGGATTTTTACCTGTTGGACTTAAAGGATTGGCTATTGCAGCATTGACCGCAGCAATTGTAGCTTCACTGGCAGGAAAAGTGAACAGTATCTCAACCATTTTTACCCTGGATATCTATAAGAAATACCTTAAAACAGATGCCACCGAAATTCAGATGGTGAGAACAGGCCGCTGGGTCATTATTATTGCAATGATGGCAGCACTGGCCTTTACCTGGACAGATGTTTTAGGAATTGGTGGTGAAGGCGGTTTCACATTTATCCAGAAATATACAGGCTTTATCAGTCCTGGAGTTTTTGCCATGTTCCTTCTGGGAATGTTCTGGAAAAGAACGACTGGCACAGCGGCTTTGGTAGGAGTAATTTTAGGTTTTGTTCTTGCCATTTTCTTCAACAGCTTTGCCGTGGGAATTTTTGGGAAAGAGACGTGGATGTACACAGCATTCACTTATGAAAAGCTGGAGAACGGAGTAGTGCATACCATTACCGAAATTCCTTTCCTGATCAATATGGGATGGTCATTCTTTATCACCATCATCGCGATGATTCTGATCAGTTTTGCAGGTCCGAAAATTAATCCTAAAGCCTTTGCCATTGATGTAGCAATGTTTAAAGTAGACAACAGGACATTAGTTTTGATTGTGATGACGCTGCTTTTACTGACCGCCTTGTATGTAAGGTTTTGGTAAGTGAATGGTCAATAGTGAATTCGTTTCACTTGTCAATTTTAGAAATTCACCATTGACTTGCGAAGCAAAATTGACTTTTTAAAAGTGAATGGTCAATAGTGAATTCGTTTCACTGTCAATTTTAGAAATTCATTATTGACTGCGAAGCAAATTGACTTTTTAAAAGTGAAAGGTCAATAGTGAATTCGCTTTATTGTCAATTTTTAAAAATTCACCATTGACTTGCGAAGCAAAATTGACTTTTTAAAAGTGAATGGTCAATAGTGAATTCGTTTCACTGTCAATTTTAGAAATTCATTATTGACTGCGAAGCAAATTGACTTTTTAAAAGTGAAAGGTCAATAGTGAATTCGCTTTATTGTCAATTTTTAAAAATTCACCATTGACTTGCGAAGCAAAATTGACTTTTCACATACAATAAAAAAACAGGATGCTTAAAAAGCACCCTGTTTTTTTATTAATATCAGTTCATTCCAATATATTTAAACTTGAACAATTGACATGACGTACCGTAGTAATCCCAAAGGTGTAAGTTTGAATTGCCATCCATGGTACAGTTGGGAATGTCCCAGCCACGTGTAGGGTCTACCTTGGACAGGATTTTATAATAACCATTGGAGACAGCAACTACCTGCCAGGCTTGTGCATCATTACCATAGTTCTGCCAAAGCCTGATCGAGGTTCCTAGTGTATTGCTGTTACTGGCTAAGTCAATGCAGCGATTGGTTGCACTCGCTTTGGATACAAAACGCCAGTAACCATTGCCGGCGTCAATTGCAACCCAGCGCTGTGCGGCAGCACCATTCCTTGTCCATGGTCTTAACACTGCGCCATTGGCATCCTCTCCGGATTTTAGATCAACTACTTTATTGGCATCGGTCTGAAACTCGATTTCGTAAATACCATTATTAACCAGGCTGCTGGTTGTATTACAGTTTCCAACAGGATAATTGGAGGATGCATATTGCTGGAACCACTGTTTAACTGGTGCGGCGCAGGCTTCCCAATCGTTGTTGTAGGCTGTTCCTGCATTAGGATCGCCTTTGTGGAGGAGATTATCCGGGGCAAGAACATTCCAGCTTACATTGCCTGACTGATCCACGATATATTTTAAATTGGCGCCAAATCCGCTTCCGCCTGCGGTACCTGTTGTACCGATGCCGAAGGTACCATAGCCCTGCGGTGCCCAGTCGGTCTCGGTAATAGCAATCGGTGCAATGTCTGCAATCGGTTTAACGTTGATATTCCATGCGTTCTGAAAGGCTTGATAGTTGCTGAGACCGCCCCAGTAAGCTGGATAGATATGAACAGCATAACCAATATTACCACCTGTAATCTGGTTATTGACATAGCCTTGATAATGTGATTGCCATCCTGTGCCCGGTATCCAGCAAACATTATTGGCTCCGTTGTTACGGATAATATTGACTAATGGCTGGAAGAAGTTTTTAAGTGCTGCAAAGTGCTCGTTTCCTGTAGATCCCCATGTGCCATTTGTTCCCAGAATCTCAACTGGTTCGTTGGCTAATTCGAACATCACATTGTCAGCGTTCTTTAGGCCCGGATGCTGCGACAAAAAGGTCCATACGGTTTTAAGATAGCTATGATAAGCATCGTTCACAGCAATACGATTTGGACATACACCTGGTGGACGCAGGATGACATACATTCCCAGGCTGCGGGCATGGTTGATCAGTGGAATTATTACCTGATCTGTATACGTTACCAGGCGGTTATAATTGAATCTTGAGATGTCGTTCTCAGGGATGGCCGGTCCGGGATCATTGGTCCAATACGGGTCAATATGAAGACGGATGTAATTGAGATACCAACCATCAGCAGCACTGCTAAGTTTGTTCATGACAGCTTTATTATAGTTCAGAGCGCCCTGTACATTGTAATTATCCCAGGTACAGTAGCCGGAATTAGCCCCATACTGACAACCATTGAACCAGGGGCTGGGAGTTATGGCGACACCATGTAAGACAACATTATTGTCACAGGGATCTTTAAGGTATCTGCCTCCGACATGCAGCATTGGTGTTGCTGCCAACGCTCTTGCGCTAGCGCCGACACTTAAGTTGGTGTCAGGGTCTTCTAGTAAATTTTTTTCATCCATCGTAGAACAGCTGGAAAGAATGATTAACAGAAAGGCCAGAAAAAGCCACATTTTGTTTGTTTTCATAATTTGATATATTTAAAGTTTGGTCTCATTTTTTAGCCGTCAATATTTTGATTCTTCATATTGCGCAGGAGTATTGCGCAGATAAGTAAAACTTCTTAATTTTTATTAACGGTGGATTTGAATAAGGATTGATTTCAGATTACTAAACCGTTTAACCTGTTTGTCTCCATATTTCCTTACCTAAATACCGCTTTTAGGTAGAATACTGGAACCATTTCTATTCAGTTTGCAATTGGAAATTCTTTTTCTCTCTTTTTTCTGGTTCCCGCGAAGTTAAGTTCGGGGCTTGTGAAAATTTGAGTTGTTGTTGAATATGGTTATTAGTTTTGTATAAAAATACATATAATATTAAATATAAATCAATATTTTATTAAAAATTAACAAAAAATTATATATCATAAATAAGATTATAAACCATATAATTATAATACATTGTGTGGTAGGAGAAAAGAAAAAACCTTATCATAAATTTTTATGACGATCATTCTGAAAAAAGACCAAATAACTGTTTGGCTTGCTTGAAATTTCCGCCAGGAACACAAAAAAAATCTCACAAAAGTGAGATTTTAATAAGAGTATGCTGAATTTTCTATCATTCTAAATTGTTAATTTTCTGGAATACTTTTTCCAAAATTAAACAGGTTGGTCTATCAGATTTTAAACATAAATCCCCGCGAGATTTTTTTATTGTATTTTTTTTCATCAAACCGATAAAGAAAAGACCCTTTTCTGGATGACGTCATATCCTTTTTATTCGTATTCACAAGGATATCCATACTGTTGATCTTGCTGGTAAAATTCCGCTTGTCAAATTTTTCATCAAAAATAGCTTCATAAAGATTCTGAAGATCTTTCATTGTGAACTTTTCAGGAAGAAGCTCAAATCCTATAGGTCCTGTGGAAGCTCTTCTTCTTAATCTTGCTACAGCATCCTTTACCATTTCGTTATGATCGAAAATAAGGTCAGGAGCTTTCTGCAGTTCCACCCATTTTGCACTGTACTGCTCATTGATCTGGATGTTTTTCTCAATATTGATCAGTGCATAATAGGAGATAGACATGATTCTGGCTGTCGGCTCACGGTTAATTTCCGTATAACATTTCAGCTGTTCAAGATAAATATTTTCAAGACCGGTCAATGTACACAGAACTCTGTTGGCCGCCTCATCAGAGGTTTCCTCACTGCCAACGAAGCCACCCATCAACGACCATTCGCCCATTTGAGGTTCAAAATTTCTTTTTACCAAAAGTATTTTAAGATTTTCGCCGTCAAAACCGAAAATGATACAGTCAACAGCAACAAGGTGTTTGGGATATTGGGAGTAATCCTCAGTCATCTTTTATATTTTACTACAAAGGTAAAGCTTTTATGAATATGATATTATATAAATGTGATTCATACACTTTTTAATCTGAATGATTTATTTCATTAAAATTATTTCTAAAGGATATTTTGGGAGGTAAAACCGTTATCAAAACCGGAAAATATCACAGAAATCAGGTTAATCATACATGAATTGAATGTTAAAATTGTGTTAAAATTAAAAATAAGATTGATAATAGTCAAGAAAAGGGACTTAACGTTAAAAATACGATAAGGTATTTGCTATATCTTTGAAATTTTTGCCAAAACATGTTCTGAATTCATTTTCATAGGGAATCATATGGTTTTAAGGTTTTGTTTTTCTGTGAATTAATTATCTTATTTTTTATGATAAGGTAGTGTGTTTTTTGTTGTTTTCAGGGCTTTATTGAAAGTTTTAAATGAAAAAATTAGTCAAACAGACTCAGGAAATGTTTCGTATATAGATTCTTTCTGTTATTTTAGAAATGTTGAATTAACATTTATCCATGACCCCAAAACTTTCGGTTATTTTATTGTGTTTTGCTTCATTTGCCTCAGCGCAGATGAATAAGAAAATTCATTATTTCCCTTTGGAAACTGTAAAGTTATCAGAGAGTGTTTTCAATAAAGCTATGATGGCAGACCGTCAATATCTCATGGCAATGGAACCTGACAGGCTGCTGGCTCCTTATCTTAAAGAAGCCGGGTTGAAACCCAGGGCAGATAATTATCCCAATTGGGAAAATACAGGACTGGACGGTCACATAGGAGGACATTATATTTCCGCATTATCCCTGATGTATGCTTCTACAGGAGATACTGCGATACAACAGAGAATTGATTATATGATCAATGAACTGGAACGGTGCCAGAAAACCTCTCCGGACGGATACATTTCAGGGATTCCTAACGGGAAAAGAATCTGGAAAGAAATAAAACAGGGAAATATTCGCGCTTCAGGCTTCGGTTTGAACGACCGCTGGGTACCTTTATATAATATTCACAAACTTTACTCAGGGCTGCGCGATGCGTATTGGTATGCCAAAAATGAAAAAGCAAAGGCAATGCTTGTAAAGCTTACAGATTGGATGATGAATGAAGTGTCGGATCTTTCTGATGAACAGATACAGGATATGCTGCGCAGTGAACATGGAGGGCTCAACGAAGTTTTTGCAGATGTTTACGATATCACTCATGATAAAAAGTATCTGAAACTGGCTCACCGTTTTTCCCATCAGGCTATTCTTACACCGCTTTTATCAGGAGAAGATAAACTTACAGGACTGCATGCCAATACACAGATTCCAAAAGTAATCGGCTATAAACGGATTGCCGATCTTGAGAATAATACGTCCTGGAGTAATGCCGCTGATTTTTTCTGGCATAACGTTACAGAGAAAAGATCTTCAGTTATTGGCGGAAACAGTGTTAGTGAGCACTTTAACCCTGTCAATGATTTCAGCAGCATGATCAAAAGTATTGAAGGTCCCGAAACCTGCAATACCTATAATATGCTGAAGCTGACCAAAGAGCTTTATGCAACGCAGCCCGAATCGTATTATATAGATTATTACGAAAAAGCTTTATACAATCATATTCTTTCCACAGAAAATCATGATCAGGGAGGCTTTGTGTACTTTACGCCAATGCGTCCCGGACATTACCGTGTGTATTCGCAGCCTCAGACCAGCTTCTGGTGCTGTGTAGGATCCGGAATGGAAAACCATGCCAAATATGGAGAAATGATTTATGCCCGGTCGGATAAGGATTTATATGTGAACTTATTTATCCCTTCCACATTGACATGGAAACAGCAAAAAGTAGTGCTCCGCCAGGTCAATAACTTCCCGGAAGTTCCTGAAACAACATTGATCTTTGATGCTGCAGGAAAATCAGAATTTGATGTAAAACTTAGATGTCCCGAATGGACTACACCTTCGGAAGTAAAAATTCTGATCAACGGAAAACAGGAAAAAGTACAGCGAGGTTCTGACGGTTATTTTACGCTGACTAAAAAATGGAAAAAAGGTGATGTCGTGAAAATGATTTTACCTATGCATCTTTCCGCAGAACAGCTGCCTGACCGCTCCAGTTATTATGCATTTAAATACGGCCCTGTGGTGCTTGCCGCAAAATACGGGACCGAAAACCAACAGGGACTTCTTGCGGACGATAGCAGAGGAGGCCATATTGCTCATGGTCCGCAGATTCCTTTAAACGAAATTCCTGTTATCCTCGGAAATTCTTCAGAAGTTGTCAGTCATGTTGAGCCTTCGAACAATAAACCGCTCAACTTTACCGTTACAGGTCTTTATCCGTCTGAAAAATTCGGGAAAGGGCTCAGTCTTGTGCCGTTTTACAGTATTCAGGCAGAAAGATATATTTTATACTGGCCTCAGGCTGATAAAAACGGAATAGAAAATATTTTGAAGCAAAGGGCAAAAGAAGAAGCAGAAACCAGAAAGCTGGATATGATCACCGCAGATAAGATCCAATTGGGCGAACAGCAGCCGGAATCAGACCATTTTATAGAAAGCAAAGACTCTGGTACAGGATATATGGAAGACCGCCATTTCCGTGATGCCAAAGGCTGGTTCAGTTACCGGATTAAAAATACCGGAAAAAATGCTTCATACCTTTACCTGCTGTACTTTGATGCGAATACCAGCCGTACGCTGAATATTGAGATCAACGATAAAAAAATCATTACCCAAAATCTGGAAGGAAAGTCCGGAAGTTTACCTCAATATCTGATTGTTCCGATTCCGGATTCAGAAAAGAATAAAGAAAATCTTAGTGTAAAATTCCTTGCAGATGAAAAACTCATGACCGCTAAAGTCATTGAAGTCCGGTTACTGACAGAAAATTACGAAAAGAAATAAAGCTGAACCAACATTAAAAACAGATTTTTTCCATGAAGAACAGAACTCTATATTTATTATTTTTTCTTGCAGCTATTTGCAGTTTTCATGCAAAGGTAAGACTTCCCGCATTGGTTTCAGACGGAATGATCCTTCAGAGAAATCAGGATCTTAAAATCTGGGGATATGCAGACGCAGGAGAAAAAATTACAATTAAGTTTATCAATAAAACCTATAATGCCACAGCAGACCAAAGGGGAAACTGGTCTCTTATGATTCCAAAGCTTAATGCCGGAGGTCCATATACCATGATGATTAATGAGATCACCCTTAAAGATATTCTTATTGGTGATGTATGGGTAGCCTCAGGACAATCCAATATGGAACTTCCGATGCGCAGGCTGACACCTTTGTATGAAAATGAAATTAAAAACGCCAATAATCAGAATATAAGATTCTTCACGGTTCCGCAGAAATATAATTTTAAAGCTCCGCAAAATGATCTTGACGGAGGGAAGTGGGAAAGTACCAATCCTCAGACTATTCTTGATTTTTCAGGCGTTGCTTATTTTTTTGCGAAAGAACTGAATGAAAAAAACAAAATTCCTGTAGGAATCATTCATACCAGTCTGGGAGGTTCTCCGGTTCAGGCCTGGATGGATGAAAAATCATTGAAAAAATACCCGGAATACCTGGCTGAAGCAGAAAAATGGAAAAATGATGATCTGATACAATCTACAGAATCCCAGGAAAGATCATTGAGCAAAGCATGGTATGCAGAGCTGGATCAGAGTGATATTGGGTTCAATCAGCACTGGGAAAAAGATAACGCTAATGATTCCGAATGGAAAAACATGATGGTTCCGGGATCGTGGGAAGATCAGGAAGGTTCATTTGACGGTTCGGTATGGTTCCGTAAAGAAATTATCCTGCCAAAAGGAGTGGATCAGAAAACGGCATTTCTCAATCTGGGAAGGATAAAAGATGCCGATATTACTTACATCAACGGAATCAAAGTAGGAAATGTAACCTATGAATATCCGCCACGCTGGTATGACATTCCGAAAGGTATTTTAAAAGAAGGAAAGAATATCATTACGGTTAGAGTTATCAATGGCAGCGGAAAAGGACAGTTTATTGCTGATAAACCGTATTACTTAGAAATTGATGGACAAAAAACAGACCTTAAAGGCGAGTGGAAATATAAGATAGGAGCAAAAATGGAAAAAATGGCTCCCGGACAGACATTTATCCGCTGGAAACCGGTAGGGCTTTACAATGCCATGATTAATCCGCTGATCAATTATAAAATCAAAGGATTTATCTGGTATCAGGGTGAAAGTAATACCGGGAAACCAAAAGAATACGGAGATTTGCTTTCAACAATGATTTTAGATTGGCGTTCAAAATGGAACAAGACTGATTTGCCGTTCTTCATTGTACAGCTGGCTAATTTTATGGAGAAAAAGGATGAACCGATTGAAAGCAACTGGGCTGAGCTGAGAGAACAGCAGAGACAGGTTTCTCTGAATGTTCCTTATTCAGGACTTGCGGTAACGATTGATGTGGGAGAATGGAACGATATTCATCCGCTCAATAAAAAAACAGTGGGTGACAGGCTGGCTTTACAGGCCCTGAAAGTAGGGGAAGGCAAAAAAATCATAGCTGACGGACCTGTTTATCAGTCGATGAAAACAGAAGGCAATACCATTATTTTATCCTTTAAAACCGGAACAGATGATCTGGTACAGGGAAGCCTTACAGGTTTTGCCATACAGCAGAAAGACGGCCGTTATCAATGGGCAAAAGCAGAAGCAAAAGGTAATAAAGTCGTTGTCTGGAATGATCAGGTCACCAGTCCTGTCAATGTACGTTACGACTGGGCAGACAACCCAGACGGCAATCTTAAAAATAAAAGCGGGCTTCCGGCTTCACCTTTTACAACAGAAAAAAATTAATTTAACATAGAAACCTTATTAGAATCAATGGATCATCAACCACAAAAAATATCGGTAATAGAAAAAGTAGGGTATAGCCTGGGAGATCTGGCAGCCAACCTTGTTTTTCAGACCTTAGTCACCTACCTGACCTATTTTTATACAGATATTTACGGACTCAAAGCAGAAGATGCTTCTGTCATTACCCTTACTGTAGGTTTAATTGCCGGGTTTGGCTTTAATCCGCTTATCGGAGCACTGGCAGACCGTACAAGCTCACGATGGGGGAAATTCCGTCCATGGATTTTATTTACCGCTGTACCGCTTGGTACTGCAGCACTTTTGGCCTTCAGCACGCCTCACTTTTCCTACCAAGGTAAAATGATCTATGCTGCGGTTACCTATTCATTATTATTGTTATTATATGCTTCCAATAACTTACCATATGCTGCTCTGAGCGGTGTGATTACAGGGGATATGGGAGAAAGAAACAGTATTTCTTCGTACCGTTTTGTAGCGGTGATGTTTGCCCAGTTCTTTGTACAGGTATTTATGTTGCCAATCATTCTATATGTAGGACACGGAGATAAAGCACAGGGGATCGAGACCGTTATGACATGGCTGGCGGTGATCGGATCCGTCATGTTACTGATTACCTTTTTTACCACCAAAGAAAGAATCATTCCCAAACCGGAGCAGAAATCAAGTCTGAAAGAGGATTTAAAAGATTTATTCCAGAACAGACCCTGGATTATTATGCTTACTGTGACTGCATTTATATTTATCACATTGGCTATGAAAGGAGGATCTTATGTCTATTATTTTAACAACTATGTGGATGAAAATGCACTCAAAAGTTTTATCTCACCCATTACAGCATTTTTTAATTCTGCAGGGATGAATTTCTTTGGGGAAGACCCGAAATCTGCCGGGTTCGGATTATTTAATGCAGGAGGAATTGTCATGATGATTGTAGGCATTACTTTTTCTAAAAAACTGGCAGACAGATTTGGAAAAAGAGATACTTTTATTGCTTCATTATTCATTTCTACATTGTTTATCCTGTTCTTTATATTTTATCCTCCAAAAGCAGTTGGAATTATGTTTCTGTCACAGATTTTACACGGATTCTTTTATGGAATCAGTACACCGCTTTTGTGGGCGATGATTGCTGATGTGGCTGATTATTCGGAATGGAAGAACAACCGCAGGGCAACCGCTATTATCTTTTCTGCCATGATGATAGGATTGAAAGTAGGTCTAAGCATCGGAAGCTCTCTGGTAGCTTTGATCATTGGAAAATACGGATACATTTCAGTACACGGGAGCGAACAGGTTATTCAGCCTGAGACAGTGGCAGCAGGAGCGAAGATGCTTGTGAGTATTTTCCCGTCCATACCGTTTTTCATTGCCTGCGGACTGCTTTTATTTTACAAAATCAATAAAAAAATGGAAGTTCAGATTGAAAAAGATCTGGCTGAAAGAAGAAAATAAAAAAATAACTATGAAACGTATTTTAATTGGTTTGGCGGCTCTTACCGCTTCCGGGCTGTCGGCGCAGAAGTCTGACGGTACTTTAAAAAAAGCATTTCAGGATAAATTTTATATCGGAACTGCCATGAGCCTTCCCCAGATTGACGGGACAGATCAGAAAGCAGCGGCGATTATCAAAAAACAATTCAGTTCTGTTGTTGCCGAAAACTGTATGAAATCTATGTTCCTGCAGCCTCAGGAAGGAAAGTTCTTCTTTGATGACGCCGATAAATTTGTTGATTTCGGGATGAAAAACAATATGTTCATCATCGGACATACGTTAATCTGGCATTCACAGCTTCCAAAATGGTTTTTTTCAGATAAAAATGGAAAAGATGTTTCTCCGGAAGTGTTGAAACAACGCATGAAAAACCACATAACAACGGTAGTTTCCCGTTACAAAGGGAAAGTAAAAGGATGGGATGTGGTGAATGAAGCCATTCTTGAAGACGGAACCTACAGGAAAAGTAAGTTTTACGAAATCCTGGGTGAAGATTTTATTCCTTTGGCATTTCAGTATGCACAGGAAGCTGATCCCAATGCAGAATTATATTACAACGATTATAATGAATGGTATCCTGAAAAGGTAAAAACAGTCATTGCAATGGTTGAGAAACTTAAATCAAGAGGAATCCGTATTGATGGAGTAGGAATGCAGGCCCATGTCGGAATGGATAACCCTTCTATCGATGAATATGGAAAAGCAATTCTGGCCTATTCCAATGCCGGAGTTAAAGTTAATATTACGGAGCTGGAAATTAGTGCGCTGCCTTCTCCATGGGGCAGTTCTGCCAATATTTCAGATACCGTTGCCTACCAGAAAGAAATGAATCCTTACACCAAAGGACTTCCCAAGGAAGTAGAAATGAAGTGGGAAAAACGTTATCTTGATTTCTTTGGCTTGTTTTTAAAGCATAAAGATAAAATAAGAAGAGTAACCTTATGGGGAGTTACCGACAAACAATCCTGGAAAAACGATTTCCCGGTAAAAGGAAGAACAGATTACCCGTTATTGTTTGACAGGAAAGATCAGGAGAAACCTGTGGTACAAAAAATAATAAAATTGGCAGAGAAAAATTAAAATCAATAGAATTTTTACTTAATGAAAAAATCAAAATATTTATTCCCGGAAGATTATATGGCAGATCCTTCCGTTCACGTTTTTGAAGATAAAATCTATATCTATCCTTCTCACGACCGCGAAAGCGGAATTGAAGAAAACGATAACGGGGACCACTTTGATATGAATGATTACCATGTTTTCTCAATGGATGATGTGGACAGCGGAGAAATTAAAGATCATGGTGTAGTCCTTTCGGTAAAAGATATCCCATGGGCGGGGAGACAGCTTTGGGATTGCGATGTGGCCTTTAAAGACGGCAAATATTATATGTACTTTCCTCTTAAAGATCAGAATGATATCTTCAGAATCGGTGTTGCAGTGAGTGATAAACCTTACGGGCCTTTCATTCCTGAAAAACATCCGATGATGGGAAGTTACAGCATCGATCCCTGCATTTTTGAAGATAAAGGTAAATATTATATGTACTTCGGAGGGATCTGGGGCGGACAATTACAGCGTTACAGAGATAATAAGGCACTTGAATCTGCTATAATTCCAGAAAATGATGAACCCGCAATCCATTCAAAAGTGGCTCTGCTGAGCGATGATATGCTTGAATTTGCGGAAGCTCCTAAAGACGTTGTCATCATTGATGAAAACGGAAAACCTCTGCTTCATGGTGACAAACACCGTTTTTTTGAAGCATCATGGATGCATCAATATAATGGTAAATATTATTTCTCTTATTCTACAGGAGACACCCACCTGATTTGCTATGCGACTGGGGATAATCCTTACGGACCATTTACTTTTCAGGGTGAAATTCTTACTCCGGTGGTTGGATGGACCACTCATCATAGTATTGTGGAATTCAAAGGGAAATGGTATCTGTTTTTCCATGATTCTGTTCCGAGTGGTGGTAAAACATGGCTGAGAAGTATGAAAGTGATTGAACTGGAATACGATAACGAAGGTAAAATCAAAACGATTGAAGGTCTTGATGACCAGTCATAGTCATCTTTAATAACTTAAAATTTTTCAATGCGATATCTGAGATTCAACATTCTATTTATTCTGATATTTCCTTTGTTGGTTTTCGCGGAGGACGGAAGTCAGCTCTGGCTTCGGTTTTCTGCAAAAAACGGAATATCGGCAGATAAAATTATTTCCAAAGGCAGCAGTCCAACCCTGAATATTGCCAGAAAAGAGCTGGGCAGGCACTGGCAGGGACAGACGGTGGAACTTCGTACCGAAAACAAAGAGAAAAACCTGAAAGACGGTTATAGGATTGTTTCCACGCCTGAAAAAATTGTTATTTCTGCGGGTAAAGAAATAGGATTGTTGTATGGGGTCTATCATATCTTACGATTGCAGCAGACAAAAGCAGATCTGTCTCATTTAAGTACGATAGAAAAACCCTCATACGATGTAAGAGTTCTGGATCATTGGGATAATCTGGATGGAAGTATTGAAAGAGGCTATGCCGGAAGATCACTCTGGAAATGGGAAGATTTACCCGGGAAAGTTTCGCCGCGTTATGAAGAATATGCAAGAGCCAATGCTTCTGTAGGAATCAATTCCGTTGTTTTGAATAATGTGAATGCATCACCCAATATGCTTAGGGAAAATTATCTTAAAAAAGTAAGGGTTCTGGCTGATATTTTCAGACCTTACGGCATCAAAGTATATCTTTCCGTGAATTTTTCTTCACCTAAAGTGCTGGGCGGATTACAAAATTCAGATCCGTTGAATAAAGACGTACAAAAATGGTGGAAAGATAAAGCGGCTGAAATTTACAAGTTAGTTCCCGATTTTGGCGGATTTTTGGTGAAAGCCAATTCCGAAGGCCAGCCGGGCCCTCAGGATTACGGAAGAACCCATGCGGACGGAGCCAATATGATGGCCGATGCCCTGAAACCTTACAACGGGATCGTGATGTGGAGAGCCTTTGTCTACAGTCCAAGCAAAGACGACAGAGCCAAACAGGCTTATCTGGAATTTGTACCTCTGGACGGTAAATTCAGGGATAATGTGATTATTCAGATCAAAAACGGACCGATTGATTTCCAGCCTCGCGAAGCGTTCAATCCACTCTTCGGAGCTTTAAGAAAAACTTCTGAAATGGTAGAATTTCAGATCACCCAGGAATATCTGGGCTTTTCAAACCATCTCGTTTTCCTGGCTCCATTATTCAAGGAAACTCTGGACAGCGATACTTATTCTGACGGCCAAGGCTCTACGATTGCTAAAATAACAGACGGTACTTTAAGACCCGCAAAATTGACAGCCATTTCAGCCGTTGCCAATATCGGGGAAGATACGAACTGGACGGGACATCATTTTGCTCAGGCCAACTGGTATGCATTCGGGAGATTAGCATGGAACCATCAGGTGACCTCAGAGCAGATTGCAGATGAATGGATTAAAATGACCTTCACAGACGATCAAAACTTTCTGAATCCGGTAAAGGAGATCATGCTTTCTTCCAGAGAAACTGCCGTGGATTATATGATGCCATTAGGATTACACCATATCTTTGCGGGAGGTCATCACTACGGCCCTGAACCATGGGGAGATTATAAAGGCGGAAGACCAGACTGGTCCCCTGTCTATTACCATCAGGCTGATGCTAAAGGGGTAGGTTTTAACAGAACAAAAACAGGAAGCAATGCGGTTTCACAGTATTTTCCACCGCTTAATGAAAGATATGGAAACATCTCAACCTGCCCGGAAAATCTTATCCTGTGGTTTCATCATGTTCCATGGGATTATACAATGAAAGACGGAAAATCTTTGTGGGATGAGCTGTGTTATACCTATGATTCCGGGGTGAAGAAGGTAAGGGACTATCAGAAAGTCTGGAATAGAATGGAACCTTATATTGATAAACAAAGGTTTGCTGATGTTCAGTCAAAGCTTAAAATTCAATCTAAGGATGCGGTGTGGTGGAAAGATGCCTGCCTGCTGTATTTCCAGACTTTTTCCAAAAAACCTATACCTTATGATATAGAACGTCCTGTTCACGAACTGGAAGATCTGAAGAAGATTAAACTGAACATGGGACATCACAATTAAAAAATGAGGCAGCTCTTTTTCTGTTAGGAAATGGAGCTGCCTCAAAACAATAAACTGTAAGTAAAATTTTAATCCAAAATAATTGGAATGATCGATAGGTCAATCTATCTGTATATATTCCGTTTTATCGGAGAGAAATTATCTTATTAAAAACATTTCCGTTTTCTTCAACCTGAATGATGTATTGATCTGCTGTTTTAGGATCAAGATCAAAAGTGATATCCACCTTGCCGTCAGCATATTTTTTGTTCGAAGTATAATATGTTGTATTGGAAAGGTCATAAACTGAAATGCTTACAGGTCCTTTTACATCAGACATGTGAAGCTTGGCCATATGACCGGAAATAGTATATTCAGGCTTATGCACAGCGCTTACAGGTGTTTTTTCCACCTCCATTACATTATCAGCATTGATTTTAATCTTGTATTTCTCTATCTTCGCTTCTGATTCTGCTACCAGATAATACGTTCCTGGTGTAAAGCTTTGAAAATCATAAGTCTTCATCACATGATCTCCATCTGCAAGATTTTCGGAAAATAGCTCGTCATGTGCAGTGTTATAGACAAAAACAGAAACACTTTTAGCATTTAAAAGCTCAAAATTCAAGGTTTTGTCTTGTACGTTTCCAAAGGAAAGGGAAAAATCTCTGTCCTTACTCATTACATTTGCTGAAAACAATAAGGCTCCTGCAAAAAATACGGCTTTTAATAATGTGCTCATGGGTTAAGGCTTTTAGGATTAATATTGCAAAGCTAGGGCAGCAATACTTCTCAGGCTATAATTAAATTTTCATATTGATGTACTATATTAACCTTGTTTAATGGTATTAATGTATTATTTGTTAATTTTGCATATGAAATTATTTGTATTTGGCCTATGAAACATGTAAATCCTTCTTTTGAGGCGGTAAGACCTACTATAGGAAGCAGTTTTACCAGCCTTAAATTTCTGACTAATGAGAATATAAAATCACATGTCTGGCATTACCATCCTGAGATTGAGTTGATTTTTGTATGCAAAGGTTCCGGGAAGAGACAGATCGGAAGCAGTATCACTTATTTTTCAGAAGGAGATCTTGTACTGATAGGAAGCAATCTTCCGCATTGTGGACTGACCAATGAAAGTACACATAATGAGTATGAAATGGTGATCCAGTTTAAGCCTGATTTTTTAGGAGAACCGATCTGGAATATTCCGGAGATGCAAAGGATTTCTGCACTACTGGAAAAGTCAAAAGCAGGAATTGTATTCGGGGAAGAGGTGAAGAAAACAATCGGGAAAGAGATTACGGAGATGCATGAAACTTCCTCAATGGACAAGCTGTGCAGATTTCTGAAAATATTGGACGAACTTGCTATGAATCAGGATTACAGGATTTTAAATGCAGGAAAATATTACCTTCAGACACAGGTTGAAGACAATGAAAGAATAAATCTTATATTCAATTATGTTAAAGATCACTTCAAAGAAGCCATAACCCTCGAAGAAATGGCTGATCTAGCCAATATGAAAGTACCGTCTTTTTGTCGCTACTTTAAAAAAATCACCAATAAAACCTTTACGCAGTTTGTTAATGAATACAGAATTACCCATGCCCTCAAACTTCTGGCAGAACAGCCTTTGAGCATTACGGAAGTCTGCTTTGAATCGGGGTTTAATAACTTCAGCTATTTTAACAGGACTTTTAAAGAATATATCCAAAAAAGTCCTTCTCAATATAGAAAAGAATTCAACTATTTTATGGAGTAATTCACAGTCGTGTTTAATAATAAGGTGTTGTTTTGGAATGTATTGAAATATAAGTGTATATTTAACACTTATAAACAATATTTATAAAGTATAATTTCTCTGTTATAAATTTAGTAGTTTTATACTTAGGATCCCCAGGATCTGTTTGATCAGATAAGATTGATATGCATGAACAGTTAATCAACCCAACCCTAGAAAAGTTTAGGACCGAATTCAAAGAAGAGCCTGAACATATTTTCCTTTCTCCCGGAAGAATTAATATTATTGGTGAGCATGTAGACTATAGCGATGGCTTTGTATTGCCTGCTGCCATAGACAAATACATCTGTTTTGCTGTCCGTAAACTCCCTCAGACAAACCTTTGTACCATCATAGCCAAGGATCTCGGAGAAGAATATACATTTGATGTCGCAGCGGAGATAAAACCGGTACAGCAAATGTGGGCAAACTATATTCTAGGCGTTTTCAGTCAGCTGCAGAAACCCGAAAATCAATTTTGCGGAATGGAAATTGTTTTCAGCAGTACCATCCCGATGGGATCCGGGCTTTCCTCTTCGGCCGCTCTTGAATGCGGTTTTGCCTATATCCTTAATGAACTTTTTGATCTGCGGCTGTCAAAAAAAGAAATCGCGGTGATCGGGCAAAAATCCGAACATACTTTTGCAGGAGTTCAGTGCGGAATTATGGATCAGTTTGCCTCCGTTTTCGGAAAGGAAAATAAGGTCATTATGCTTGATTGCAATTCCCTGGAACATCAATATTTTGATGCTGACCTTAAAGGATACAGCTTATTGCTTTTTGACAGCTGTGTAAAACATAGTCATCTGACATCCGGCTATAATGAAAGGCGTAAAGATGTTGAGCATGGAAAAAAAGTTTTATGGGAAAAATTCCCCGAAGTAGAGAAGTTCCGGGATTTTACCACAACTATGCTTGACAGTGTTAAAGAGAAAATGGGAAGTGTTTCACATAAAAGATGTCTCTACTTACTGAAAGAAATAAAGAGGGTAGAAATGGCGGCAAAAGCTATTTCAGAAGGAAATGTTGAGCATCTGGGAAGACTTCTCACGGAAACTCACGCCGGGCTGTCCACTGAATTTGAAGTCAGCTGCGAAGAACTTGATTTTTTGGTTGAAAACACATTGCAGCAGGGAGGTGTACTGGGAGCAAGAATGATGGGAGGAGGTTTCGGAGGCTGCAGCATCAACCTGATTCAGGAAGATAAAGTTGAGGAAGTAATTCAGGCCATCAGTGAAAAATATTTTGAACACTTTAATATTGAGATGAAAGTTTACCAGGTTAAAATTTCAGACGGGATAAAAGAATACACCAATGAATACATTATTTGACCCTAAAAAACATCCCCACAGAAGATACAATCCTCTTTTGGATGAATGGATACTCGTTTCCCCACAACGGGCAAACAGGCCATGGCAGGGGCAGAGAGAAGAAACAGTAACAGAAAACCGTCCTGAATATGCCCCGGACTGCTATCTCTGCTCAGGAAATATTCGTGCTAATGGAGACCGTAACCCTGAATATAAAGGAACCTATGTCTTTAACAATGATTTTGGAGCATTGCTGAATGAAGAAGTTGATTTTTCTGAACAACAGTCAGGATTTTTTACTCTACTTCCGGAACGAGGAATCAACAGGGTGGTTTGTTTTTCTGAAAACCACAGCCTTACTTTGCCGGAAATGTCTTTGGAACACATCAAAAATGTGGTGGATGTATGGCAGGAGCAGTTCAATGAGCTGGCCGCTCTGGACCATATCAACTATGTTCAGATTTTTGAAAATAAAGGAAGCATCATGGGCTGCAGCAACCCGCATCCGCATGGTCAGATATGGGCGCAGTCGTCCATTCCGGCAATGGTTCAGAAAACCCAGGATCAGCTGAAATCGTATTTTGAAAAGAATAAAAGGACATTGCTGGAAGACTATCTTCGGCAGGAAATCACGGCTGGTGAGCGCATCGTCACAGAAAATGAACACTTTGCCGCATTGGTGCCGTTTTGGGCGTCTTGGCCTTACGAAACAATGATGATCAGCAAACAGAAAAGAGAAAATATTGCGGAATTTTCTGAAGCGGAAAAAGAATCTTTTGCTGCTGTCCTCAAGGATCTGACCACAATATATGATAACCTTTTTGAAACGTCATTTCCTTATTCTGCGGGAATTCATCAATCTCCAACAGACGGAAAAGAGCATCCTGAATGGCATTTTCATATGCACTTTTATCCGCCGTTGCTCAGAAGTGCGGAAATAAAAAAATTTATGGTAGGATATGAAATGCTTGCAGAGCCTCAACGGGACATTACCCCCGAACAAAGTGCCGCAATATTAAGAAACCTTTCCACCATTCATTACAAGAAAAAATAATAAATCAATATCTTTGAAAAGAATAAGCAAATTATGATTCTGCTACGTACAGAATTTCGCTTTTCCCAATAAAATTATGGAACAGATTAAATTAATTGTGACGGACATGGATGGGACGTTTCTTAACTCCAGCCATGAAATGAGCCCTGAGTTTTCAGAAGTTTATAAAGAACTGAAAAAGAGAAACATTGTATTTGTCCCGGCAAGCGGAAGACAGATGCCGGGCATTACCCATTATTTCGGAGAAATAGAAAGTGAGATCGGTTTTATTGCTGAAAACGGAGGATACGTGATCTATAAAGACCAGGAACTTTTCGCTGATACGCTGGAATACAAATATATCGTTGAGATTATTAAAGCGGTCCGTGAAATACCCGGTGCCAAAGCCGTATTATCAGCCAAAAAGATGGCGTATTACGAAACCGAAGATCAGCAGTTTGTGGATTTTTTCTCAAAATATTACACCGAAAACATGAAGAAGGATGATCTGACAGAAAAAATTGATGATACCGCCTTTAAAATAGCAGTTTATCATCCTGAAGGTTCTGAAAAACATCTGTATCCGGCACTGAAAAAATTTGAAGAATTCGGTCTGGAAGTAGTGGTTTCAGGAGCGTATTGGCTGGATGTTATGAATAAAGATATCAATAAAGGAAATGCGCTGAAAATCCTTCAGAAATCGCTGGGAATCTCACCTGAAAATACGATGGCTTTCGGAGACTATATGAACGATATAGAAATGCTTAAGAATGCCAAATATTCTTACGCTATGCAAAATGCCCATCCGAATGTAAAACAGGTAGCCAATTTTGAAGCATGCACCAATGACAGCTTCGGAGTTCTGAAAACGATTAAGGATTATCTGCATTTGAATTAGTACATCCATATAACACCAATTAAACTAATAATATGAATACATCAACCGGCAGAAAGCCCGCCAAAACATGCTATGAGCATATCGGTGGAAAACTGGGACAGCTTCTTTTAGAACAATTCGTTGAGAAAGGCTGGATTGCCAAAGAAAATCCTGCAGACCGTCACTATTATATTACAGAGAAAGGACAGGAAGAATTTACAAAACTGGGTCTTGATCTGTCACAAATAAAGGCAGAATAACGGCTCATCATAGCTTTTCGGTATTACAAATAGTATATATTTAAAAAATCAGACGTGAGTCTGATTTTTTTGTTTTTAATTGTATGTAAGTATGAATTTTAGATTTGTACCGCATGTTTTTGGATGTTTTATATGCTTACATTTCTATGTTTTTTATATAAATAGTAATGGGTGAATTATAATAATACGATATTTCGTAGTATTATTTACTGGTTGTTTTTAATAATGTATTGAAAATCAATTGATTTGTTGTTTTGGGTTGTTTTTTGGCATTATGCTCATAAGTTTAATTCAAAAAATAGTACAACAATGAGCACATTAACATTAAAAGACGGAACAGAAATTTTTTACAAAGATCAGGGAGAAGGACCTGTATTAATGTTTCACCACGGATGGCCTCTATCATCAGACGATTGGGATGCACAGGTGATTTTCTTTTTACAGAAAGGCTACAGAGTGGTTACCCACGACAGAAGAGGCCACGGGCGTTCCAGC